>CAKRTY010000091.1 GCA_934402125.1 uncultured Anaerosacchariphilus sp.
GAAGAAGGGTGGAGGCCTGTTATCTTCTGCTGGCAGCCCTGTGCTTTCCGTTCCTGATCTTCAGCGCCTATCTGTACAACGATGTGCTCTCTGTTTTCCTTTCGGTGCTTGTGGTCTGGCAGCTTCTGGAGTTGCTGAAGGGAGGAAAAAAAGCAGCCCTTCTGTGGATGGTACTGGCGGGGACTGCGGCGGTGCTGCTTCGGAGCAACAGTCTGATTGTACTGATTGCGGTGTGCTGTGTATTGGCGGTAAAAGCCGTTTCGGAGAAAAAATGGCTGTATCTTTTATGCGTATTACTTTTGGGCGCGGGCGTGACCGCAGGACGTCAGGCGGTGAACCATCATTATGAGACCGTCTCAGGTACGGCGCTCAACGATGGTATGCCGTCTGTGCTCTGGATTGCCATGGGGATGCAGGAGGGCGATAAGGAAGCCGGCTGGTACAATGGCTATTCCATGTATACCTATCAGGACGTATGCCAGTATCATGGACCTACCGCCCAGGCTCTGGGAATTGCGGAGATCAAAGCCCGTGCCAGGGAATTTTTGGGAAATCCGGCTTATGCTGTGGATTTTTATTTCCGGAAATTTACCAGTCAGTGGAATGATCCCACTTACGGCTGCTTTATTATGACGTATGCTACAGATCTGGAGCGGAGCGAGCTGGGAAAGAGCCTTTATATCGGACGTCCCAAACAGGCTCTGGAAAGCTTCATGGACTGCTATCAGCTCCTGGTTTACGGAAGTATTCTGTTTCTGCTGATTTACCGGAGAAAAGAAAAAAGAGGGCTGGAGTGGTATGCGCTTCTGATTGCTGTGATTGGCGGCGTGCTGTTCCATGAACTCTGGGAAGCGAAATCCCGCTATGTGCTTCCGTATTTTGTCATGATGATACCTATGGCGGCTGCAGGCCTTGCGGAACTTGGCGGGGCAATCGGAAAATGGAGGACAAAAGATGAAACTGCAAAAAGTGGCAGATAGGACCGTTTCCATTCTGGGGCTGATCCTATTTGGAACACTGACTGGCTTCAGTCTGTTCCTGACCTCGTATTTTGGGGCAAATTACGATGAAATCCCCTATCAGAGGGTAGATATTCTTCCACTGGTACTCCTGATCTGTGGATTGCTTACCTGGCTGATGTACCAGGCGTCGGAGTGGATGCTGCGGGATGCACAGAGGCAGGAACGGCGGATCCGGATACTGGTCGGTCTGGTATTCCTGTATACGCTTATTTTCGGAATCTGGTGGGTCGGCGCGGCCAAATGTATTCCGCTGGGGGATCAGGCTTCCGTCTGCACAGCGGCGGAACAGTTCCGGAACGGCAACTATGAAATGCTGACCATTGATTCCTATGAAAAATATCTGTTTATCCATCCCCATCAGCTGGGACTGACGGCGCTGACAGAGCTGATTTTTGCGCTGTTTGGAAATGGAAATTATGAGGCGTTTGAATATCTGAGCTGTCTGGGCGCGGCTCTTACCCTGTATATGGGATACCGGATTACCCGGGTGCTGACCGGGGAAAAGCGGGCGTGGATCTATTATCTGTTTCTGGCGGCAGCCTGCTTCCCGTTTTTATTCTATGTGGTGTTCGTGTACGGAGAGATTCCCTCCATCACCTGTTCGATGGCGGCTGCCTGGGGCTTTCTGGAATACCGGAAGCGGCAGACGGAGAAAAAGCGCCTGGGCTGGCTGGCCCTGTGCTGCGTGGGAACTGCCCTGGCCTGCCTGATTCGCAATAACTGTGTCATACTGCTGATTGCCTTTGTATTGATTCTGCTGGTCTGCGCGGTCAGTGAAAGAAAGCTTAGGCCTCTGCTGGCGGCAGTTCTGATAGCGGCAGTTTTTATGGGAGGAAGGGCTGCCCTGCGTAAATCCTATGAGCTTCGTTCCGGCGTGGAACTGAACCAGGGAGCGCCCATGCTTCTCTATGTGGCAATGGGAATGCAGAAGGGCGAGGGAGCGCCCGGCTGGTCCAACGGATACATTCTGCACAATTACTGGGGCGTATCGGATTTTGACAATGAAGTATCGGAGGCTATGGCGAAACAGGATATCCGTAATTCCGCGTCTGAATTCCTGCACCATCCAAAATACGCGCTGCGCTTCTATGTGGAAAAATTTACCAGTCAGTGGAACGATCCTACTTATGAGTGTTATGCCATGACCCATATCAGCGGGGACGAACCGAGAGGGCCGGTGGCGGACAGTATCTTCCATGGAAGGCTGCACACCATGTTTGAGTGGTTTATGAACCAGTATCAGACGCTGATCTACGGTGGCGTATTCCTGTGGCTGCTGTACGGGTTCTGGAAAAAAAAGGATCTCTCCGTGCTGGTGCTGGTTGTCGGCGTAATCGGAGGATTTCTGTTCCACATGCTCTGGGAAGCAAAGGGCCGTTATATCCTGCCGTATTTTATGCTAATGCTGCCGATGGCGGCCGCAGGACTTGCGGAATGTTCCGTCCGGCTGAAAAGCTGGCTTGAAAAGAAGGGAAGACTTCCGGCAAAGGGAGTATAAAGGAGTCGCGAATGAAGGAGTTTTGGAAAAAATATAAAGGGCAGCTGCTCGTTACGCTGATCCTGATGATTCTTGTAGTTGCAGCCCCCTTCGAGTCTTATTATCAGAGAAGCTGGATGGCGTCAGATCTGGAGATTCCGGCGGAGACGGAGGGTTTTGCGGCTCTGACGGAGGACGAGGATCCGGTTCTGGAGATAAAAGAGGGCGCAAAACCCGGGACGGTTGCAGTGGTGGAGAACGTCACTCTTCAGAAGGGAACTTACCGAATCCAGGCGGTGACTCTTTCAGAAAGCAGCCAGAACACGCTGGAAATCTGGAGCAGCCGTCATCTCAATGGGGACAATACGGAAGGAAAGCTGTTGGGAGAAATGAGCCTGGCTTCCGAAGGGGGACTGAAGGAAGCTACATTCTGCGTAGAGGATTCCCTGGAGGACGTAAGCTTCCGGGTGCTGTACGGCGGAACAGGAAACCTGAATGTCAGCAGCCTGTACCTGACCAGCACCGGACGGATGTACCGGGATCTCTGGATTCTGATGGGGCTGGTTTTGCTGGTGTCCATGCTAATTCTGCTGCTGCGGATAAAAAAAGGCGATCCGGACAGAATGGGAAAAAGAGCCCTGCTGATACTGGGGGCGGCGGTCGTCCTGGCAGCGGTTCCAGTAAGCTTCCAGTATGTGCTGGACGGAAATGATCTGTATTATCAGTTTAACCGGATTCTGGGAATCCAGGAGGCTTTGAAGGCGGGACAATTTCCGGTGAAGCTGCACAGTACCTTCCTGCATGGCTATGGCTACGGTTCCCCGATTTTCTATCCGGAGCTGTTTCTCTATATTCCGGCTGTGTTTGGCTGTATGGGCATGTCTCTGATTGGCTGTTACCGGCTGCTTCTGCTGCTGGTCCATATGGCGACAGCCTTTGTAAGTTACCGTTCTTTCTCCGGTCTGATGCATTCCAGGGAAAAAGGATTGCTGGCAGCCTGCCTGTATACCTTATCCGTATACCGTCTGATTGATCTCTATACGCGGGCGGCCCTGGGAGAAGGCATGGCCATGATCTTTCTTCCCCTTGTTATGTGGGGATTGTATGAGTTGTTCCTGGGAGATTCCGGGAAATGGTATCTGGCGGCTCTCGGATTTACCGGGGTAATGCAGTGCCATATTCTGACCACAGAGCTCAGCGTAGTGTTCGGCGCTGCCTTTGGCCTGATGTATATCCGGAAATTAAAGGAGAAAGGACGGATACCCGCGCTGCTGCTGGCAGGCGGAAGCACAGTTCTGATGAATGTAGGGCTGGTGCTGCCCCTTTTGCAGCATACAGCTTATCCATTTAAGGTATTTTCTGTGGAAAGCACCTTAAGCTGGTGGACGGTGACGCTGCCGAAGCTTTTTGACCTGCTGTTGTTCAATCCCACCCAGCGGATGTATGCAGGACTGGAAAACAGCGGCGAAATGCCCTGTACCATTGGTTTTGTACTGCTTCTGGGAATCCTTGCCTTTGGGTACAGCTGGGTGATGAATCCGGAAAAACAGAAAGAGGACGTAAGCTTCCGCCGTTATAAGACTGCCTTCGTGCTGGCGGTTATCGGTATCTATGTATCAACCAGCTATTTCCCCTGGGACAGAGTCCAGAGTATCGGCATACTGAACCGCCTGGTAAGTACGGTACAGTTTTCCTGGCGGTGTCTGGCGATTTCCACTGCGCTGCTCTGTCCGGTGTGCGCGGAGGGCGTCTGGCGTCTGTCAGAGAACCGGGAATTGCGAAAAGGGCTGTGTATCGGGTTCGGAGTTCTGGCTGTCCTGTGCAGTGCGATTTATGTAAACCGATACTGCGAGGAGGCCGGCCCCCGTTATACCAGTGAGAATGCGTACCAGAGAGAAAAGTCACAGGTTGATGAAATGTATTTTGTCAATGTGCCCCACTCCAACAGCTTCCGGATCTGGAACCGGGAAAATACCTTTACGCCCTCCGGAGGCGTGACGCTTTCAGAGTGTGTACGGACAGAGAAGCCGTCGGCAGAATTTACCTATGAAAAGCCGGAAGGAATGGAGTCTGCTTTTGTAGATGTATCTCTGACCTGGTATCCGGAGTACCACGCAAAGCTTTCCGACGGTACGCCGCTGCTGACCGATGTGGGCGACGGAGGTGTGCTTCGAATCTGGCTTCCGGAAAACGCGGCCGGATCTGTGAAGGTGTATTACCGGGAACCGGGTTATGTAAGGCTTGGAAAGCTGATTTCACTGCTGGCTTTTTCAGGAGTCTGCCTGATGATGGGAAAAAGGAAAAAGAAAGATAAAACCGTATAAAAACAGGGTGGTATACGCATACTACCCCCACAGACAAATGCGCGGACGGCGAATGGCCTGTCCGCGCATTTGCGGATTTTGAAGGAGGTATGTGCGTTATGACAAAACTGGATTGTACCGTAAACAGCTGTCTCTATAATAAAGAGCGGTGCTGCTGTAAGGACAATATTGAGGTATCCGGGCAGGCTGCGAAGCATTCCCGGGAAACCTGCTGCCGGAGCTTCCGGGAGCGGAACGAGGGACAGGCCCTGAGCGTGGTGGATATCCCAACGAAGAATACGGAGGTGGCCTGTGGCGCCTGTGACTGTACCTTCAATGAGGACTGCCGCTGCACCGCGAAGCATATCGGGATCGCGGGTGGAGCCGCCTGTGACTGTGGGGATACAGAATGCGCCACCTTCCGCTGTAAGTGTGAGTAAGGGGCAGGAAGCTGCTATACACGGTAGGAGAATTATGTGCTGCCCCCTGGCAGAAAAATAATCTCTCACGACAGCATTCCCCCAAAGCACCCTCCGGCCGTGCAGATCAGCAGTGTAGTCAGGAGGCTGGAGGGCGTTCCGGAGAAGCCCTGGCGGGAAGCCAGGGAGATAAGGGCCAGCAGGGCAAAATACAGGAGGCCGCCTGCCGCGCCCCAGAGATACTTGCGGGTTTTCATCATTTTACCCAGGAGAAAGCCGGTCAGAAAGCAGGCCAAAAGGTAAATGGCAGTGATCCCAAGATTTATGACCGCCTCGGACAGACGCAGCTTATAGAGCAGCAGAGCCAGCAGCAGAAGCAGCAGTCCGGTGACAATATAGGCGGCCAGCAGGGCCTTTAAAAGCCGTAGGGCCGCGCCCTGGTAATGCTTCATTTTATCCATATGAATACCTCCCCACGGGCGGCATTTGCAGGAGCCGCCTTTCTGGTTCAGTATATGAGGAGAAATTTTCATCCATGCATAGAAAAAAATGCTTTTAAAATCACGGCATTTATGCTATACTATTCTGTAACTACAGGACATGATATCCATAAGCCCTGGAAGATTGAGAGACAGGAGGGAAACCAAGATGAAGCATATTCAGACACTGAACACACAGATTCTGCAGAATACCGTGAAAAAAGGTGGCTGCGGAGAGTGCCAGACATCCTGCCAGTCAGCATGTAAGACATCCTGCACCGTAGGAAACCAGACATGCGAGCAGCATAAATAAGGCATTAAAAAAAGCGTTTAGAATACCCCGCCGCTGACGGCGGGGTATTTGATCGATCAAAGATATTTAAGGAGAAAACATGATACATCGTTATTATAATAATGGATATTATATCGTCCTGGACGTGAACAGCGGCGCGGTTCATGTGGTGGACGAGCTGGCATATGAGGTGATTGGTCTGGTGGACGAGGCCTGTCAGCCGGAGGAGATTGTGGCTCGATTAAAGGACCGCTGGCCCGAGAGCGATATCCGCGAAGTGTTGGAAGATGTGGAGGAGCTTAAAAAACAGGGCGTCCTCTTTACAGAAGATACATACAAGGACAAGATCATTGATTTCAAAAAGCGTTCAACCGTAGTGAAGGCCCTGTGTCTGCATATTGCCCATGACTGTAATCTGGCCTGCCGCTACTGCTTTGCGGAGGAGGGCGAATACCACGGACGCAGAGCGCTGATGACCTACGAGGTAGGAAAGCAGGCGCTGGACTTCCTGATTGCCAATTCGGGAAGCCGCCGGAATCTGGAGGTGGACTTCTTCGGAGGCGAGCCGCTGATGAACTGGCAGGT
>CAKRTY010000092.1 GCA_934402125.1 uncultured Anaerosacchariphilus sp.
GCGTCAGCGGAACGGTGACAGGTATCAACCGGAGTATCGCGGTAAGCTTCTATAAGAAGGTGACCCGGGAGAACTGGCTGACAGCCTTTTCGGATAAATCCGGCAACTACCGGCTGGCAGAGAATATTGATCTGTCTGCCTTCAACGGGGATAATTACCGGACCGCGTCCCAGGTGCTTTATAAGGGAGTTTCCAGAAGCGATCCATTTTATGGAAAACTGGACGGCGATGGACATACCATTTCTCATCTGAAGCTGTCTACCAAAAACAGTTCGTCAGAAAGCGGAACCCAGGTCTTTATCCCCAATCTGAGCGGAGCGGTGGTAAAGAATCTGAACTTTAAAAACGTAAAGATTGAAAATGTGACCGGTTCCACTACAAGCTACGCTGCGATTCTGGGAGTGGCGACCAATCAGACAGAGATTTCCGGCGTATACGTAGAGAATATAGAGATAACGAATCCCTACTGCTACGCAGGCGGTCTGATCGGTGAACTGAACAACAGTGCCATGAAGGACTGCGTAGTACGCAATCTGAAGGTGAGCGCGCAGGATAAGACCAGCTCCCTGCGTCTGGGCGGTATCGTAGGCTACAATAACTACAGCACCATTGAAAACTGTTATACGGCAGGACTGAACCTGGAGGTCAGCAACACCCAGGCAAATGTGGTGGGTATCGGCGGTATCTGCGGCGAGATGAGCTATGGCAGCAGCCTATCCAAGACCTACGCCCAGGGAAGAATCTATACCACCTCCGGCGAGACAGGCGGTATCACCGGTCTGACCAACGGACGGCTGAACCGAAGCTGGTCCAAGGTGGATATCAGCGGAAGCGCAGTGGCAGGCGGTATGGCAGGCCGTGTCAACAGCAGCACCCGTGCCAGCCAGCTTCTGGCTGTGGGTAATGTCAGCGGTCAGGCAGGCTATGTGGGCCGAATCGCAGGCACTGTGACCAGTGACGGAACCACCTTTACCAATGCTTACGCCTATGATGCGCAGCAGCTGAACAGCAAGAGCTCGCAGGATAAGCTGGACGCCAACGGACTGATTACCGGAGAGGAGCTTAAGCAGGAGGCCAACTACTGGTATTACCTGAACCTGGGATACAGCTTTGATTACGCCGGCGTACCATCGGGTTATCTGCCGAAGCTTAAGAATTTCGCAGAAGATGCGCTGCTGCCGGGTCAGGAGAATCTGGACATCGCCTATACGGTGCCGGGTACTGTGGGATTCGAGGTAGAAGAAGACGCGAAGGCGGACTATGACGAGACGAAAAAGGCGTATAAGCTGGACTTTACCCTGGATCTGAAGACGCCGGGACTGTCGAAGAAAGCGCAGGAAGCAGAAAGCCAAGAGTTTTATAAGACCCTGAAGACAGCCCTTTCCGGAATTACGGTTCCGGGTATGGAGCTGAACCTGGTTCCGGAGGGTGCGGACGAGAACCCCGCACTTTGCTGGAGTGCGAATGCAGCGCGCTTTTCCTGGGATGCGGACGGCGTGACGCTGAAGCTTCGCATGACAGACAATGTAAAGATCGTTACCTATCGGGATACCTATCAGGCAACATACAGCTATACCGACGGAGCTGGCACCCTCTGGGAGCTGGGCGACGAGCTGAACT
This sequence comes from uncultured Anaerosacchariphilus sp., assembly GCA_934402125.1. GTDB lineage: Bacteria > Bacillota > Clostridia > Lachnospirales > Lachnospiraceae > Laedolimicola. Next base: position 1,621 of record CAKRTY010000092.1, read on the forward strand.
TCGGTTCTCCGCTGTATATCCATATCCTGTCAGTAGTAAATACAGGCACGGACGGAAAGGCGGATCTGGAAGGCTCAGAGGAGGATCTGAGTACCTGGTACGGAGCGATGAAGCAGGAGGGAAAGAATTATCAGAACTTCCTGATTGAAAATGATTTGAATTTTGAAATTCTGGGAACGATTACCGATCCGGATCTGATAAACCTGAATATCAACCGTCTGGAGGGCGCAGGCTTTGCAGCGAGTGAGGATGGTATTCTGAACGAGCTTAATAAAGAGTCTGTCCGGAAAGACTACCTGCTGTATCAGGAGACCGGGGGAAATAAGACAAGTGTACCGATGAAGACCCTTTCCAATATGAAGGTGACGGCTACAAACACGAGCCAGAGCGTGATCCGCGTTCTTCAGGGTACCATGCAGGGAATCCGGATTTCCGGCTGGAGCTGGGACAATGGCAGCTTCACCGGCAGCTATGTGGGTATCATCGGAAGAAATACCGGAAATATCCGTTTTGTAGATTTTGAGAACAACACCATATACGGAGGAAAGGCCTCCGACCGGGTGGGCTGTATCGCGGAAAACCGTGGAAGCATGGAATATGTGCGTGCAAAGGATAGTAAGGTATCCAACGCGCCTGCGACGGTAACGCACCGGGTGGGCGGTCTGATTGGTTATAACCTTAACGGCATCACCCACTGCAGCGCAGTCGGAACCAGGACAGAGGACGGAGCATATACCTTTACGGTGAATGTGACGACAAAAGACCCAGACAAATCCCAGTTCACCGGCGGCCTGGTGGGACAGAGCGATAACTACGTGACCCTGTGTTATGTGGATAAAGTCAGCGTAACCGGCTGTCAGGATACCGGCGCCCTGGCAGGATACGCGACACAGAGATTCGGCCAGTATGACGAATACATGACAGACGCCAGCTGGCAGGATACGGATCTGTTCTATTACTGCTGGGTTACGGATTCCAGCGTAACCGGAAAATTCAGGACCGGCGGCGTCTATGGAAGAGCCAGCGCCAGCCGGAGAAATTACAGCAAAGGCAATACCGTGACCCAGACGGATACGGCTTCTTATATGGCAGGCGGCGTCATGGGTCAAGTAGATGGCTGGGGAACCCGATACAACTATGCAGAGGACTGTACGGTAACTACAAAGGGTAAGGCGGCGGGAGGTATCTCCGGCTACAACGAGCACTTTTATTATGAGACGGTAGTGAACTGTACCATTGAGGCCGCGCAGCAGGCAGGCGGTATCGTCGGAGCTTTGTCTCAGTATTATGTAAGAGCAAGTAAGGTCGAGGGCAGCACCATTACGGCGACGGATCGCTACGCAGGCGGTATCGTGGGATATACGGCGACCAACAGCATAACCGGAACCAACGCTTACTTTGACTGTCTGGTTACAACGACCACCGTCAGCGGCGGAAGCTATGTGGGAGGCCTGGCCGGAATCTATTATGGCAAGGATTCCTATAATAATGTCGTTGATGACAGCGTAACCGTATCTGCGACCAATGATTATGCCGGCGGTATGTTTGGCCTGGTGGCAGGCGGCAGCCATTACCGGATGGAGAGCGGCGCGACCGTATCGGCAGCGCGCCAGAATGCAGGCGGCTTTGCCGGAGAGGTTCTGGGTTACTGCCAGAAGACCACAAGTTTAGCGAATGTCACATCGGAGTTGGTAATTGAGCTTGCTTATCCGCAGACGAAGGTATATGGTTCTATCTTTACCGGCAAGATATCCGGAGGCTATAACGTGGGCGGCTTTGCCGGTCTCTATGATAAGGGATCACGGCCCATTGACCCGGAGAATGGTAAAGAGCTGGATGATAAAGAGAGTGGATATATCCCCTATCTGAACCAGAGCAGGTACTACCGTATTCTGCTGGCGCCGGTATCCTTGAACTGCAAAGATGTGAGTACGTTGAAGCTTACCTATAACAACGCGTCGGGAATGACGGAGACCGGAAGTGATGAGGGAATCGGTTACCTGCGTGTCTATGACGGAATCAGCAGTGACAGCAGCGCCACAATAAGCAATCAGCTGGCTCAGATTCAGAACACGGTGGAGAATAAGACATTGACAGACGCAGAGGCAAAACAGTCTGCGAAGGTCAGCGATACAATACTGGCGTCTGACTGGTTCTACAACAATGGCGTCACGAAGAATGGTCTGGACTTGAACAGCAATACAAGCAAGAATCGGTATTTTGATACCAGTGTCTGCAAGGAAGGCACTGAGACGACCATGTTCCCGTGGATGCAGGCGAATGACACCTCTTATATCCTGTTTACGGACGGTAAAAAACCGGAGGGACGTGTGGGCAGCGGAGCGTATATTCGGCAGCGTTATGGTTCTGCGAAAGTCAATGCAGGCGCAATCCAGAATGGAGCTGCGGGACAGGACGGTATCCTGCTTCCGGCAGCGGCCAAAGGAAGCAGCGCGTCCGGTATCTCCCTTCTGTATTCCGATGCGGATATTGCGGTGGAGCCGGATACCCTGAGGCTGTACGCCAGCGGAATCGACCGGCTGAATATCGATGTGCCGGAGGATATCATGGGCTATGGCCTGACCTGGCAGGTGGAGAATACGGAGGGTGATGTGACCGCGTCCGGCTCCATCGACGAGCTTCTGAGCTCCGGAAGCGGCGGAGGCGGGGCGACCATCAGTCTGCGCTATGATTTCAACAGTTATCTGACACTGACACTGAAGATGGAGGGTGAGACCTGTGAAACCTATGCGGTGGATCCGGCAACCCTTGCGAGAACCCTGTCCTCCAGCGGCAGCGACCAGTATTATATCCGAAGCGGCGGCGTAGTCTCCGTATCGGCGCTGGCAGAGGCCCTGAAGGCAGAGGAGAATGAGAATGGGGCAGAGCAGGCCGGAGCCTATGCGGATCAGGCGTTCGCGGCAGAGGGAAGCTTTGTACATCTCTATGGAACAAAGGCACTGAAGGAGGACGGACAGATCGTAGATCTGACCACAGGTGAAGTCACCGGAGGCGTAGAGAAGGCGGCCGTAGGAACGGCGTGTCTGAACAGCCAGGCGGCATACACCACTTATACAGACAGCGGAACGATTCTGGATATGTATTCCGAATATTCCCTGGCTACCACAGACGGACTGACGGCGGCGCGCCGGTTCCGCTTATTTGCCAAGGAGGGACAGACCTTCGCGGTAGATGTGGATACGGCATACGCGGACGGAGCGGGAATCCATGATATCATTGCGGACGTCTACGCCAACGGACAGAATCAGTATCAGTATCTGTCCTACCTGACGGCGGACGGAAGCGTGAAGGATCTGGGCGACCGGCTGCACTGGCCCACCGAGCTGAAAAACAGCGGACTGGGCGAGCTGGCAGGCAATATCCGCGGTACGGAGCCGATTCTGCTGGTTCGCTACCAGGATAATACGGTGGCGGCCTTCCAGTATCTGACCGGAACCCTGGTGGCGAAGGACAGCGGAGAGCAGAAGAAGCTGAATTTCGTAAATTACGCGACCATTTGGCTGATGGATCTGAAGTCCCAGTTCCGGAAGGCGGACAATACCGCTTACCTGGCTGCTGTGGATCTGGCCGGCAATCTGGCGCAGGAGCCGATTGATACGGATACGGCGCTGAATGTCATCGGCAAGGCCGGAGGCGGCGAGGGCGTCGTAGAGGAAGATGTGAGAAGCGCAGACCGGGTAACCGTGGGCACCAACCTGGTGGACGGCACGTTGAACGCAGCGGGAGCCGACTGGAAGGAAGAAGTGCTGCAGGCCAAGGGACCGAAGGGACAGGGCTTCCTGGAAGAAGCAGGAGCGCTCCTTGAGGACGCTCTGACGGAGCTGGCGACCGGCGAGAAGCGCGCGGAAGGCGACGGACAGACCAAAGCGGCAGTGATTACGCCGGAGAATGCGGAAAGTCTGAAGGATACGGCGGAAACGCTTCTGACAGACACCGTGAACGCCGGAAAGCTGAAGCAGAAGCTGATGGCAGAGGGCGTATCAGAGAAGGAGGCCGCAGAGCTTCTGGCTCTCTATGGAAAATCTGTGCAGACAGCCATTGACAGCGCTGCTGCCTACAGTGTGGCGGAAGGCGCGGAAGCCGGAGGCTCCACAGAGGCGGACGGAACCGGAAAGGGAAGCGGAGATAAGAAAGAGCTGCCCACCGACGGCTACGTCATCGCCATGAACAGTGAGACCGGCGAGTACGAGGTTTACAGCGAACAGGATCTGCTGGACGGCAAAAAGCCGCAGGCTTCCCTGATAAGCGAAAACCAGAAGCTGACGGCGCTGAAGTCTGCCGGACTGCTGAAGAATACAGGCATTGACCTGGAAGCGCTGAAGGTAACGGCGGAAGAAAACAGTCAGGGTATCCTGCTGCTGGCATGCGCGGGCGGAGCTGTTCTGATTCTGCTGCTGGTTATGTACCGGAAGCGAAAGAAAATGGGATAAGTAAGGTTGCCGGAAACGGTGACGGAAAAAAATAGTGTCGGCCCCGGCCGGCACTATTTTTGTGTGCCGATTCCCAAGGTGTTATGATGATTTTGTTGGGAATAATAGTTGGGAAAAAGATAGTGATTTATGAATATTGAAGAAGTGGAAAATCTTTCAAGGTGCAAAAATTTCACCTTGAAAAAGCTATATCATTATTTCGATACGCTTCCGAAACTAAAAAGGTGATTTCAGGCAGTTTGTAAGACTTATTTCTGTTGTAATTTTCATGGATTTCACATATAATAAAAGTGTGATTTTGAAGCATAAAACTCCAATAAAAATGTGAGGAGTGATTCTATGGAGCGATTTATCTTAAAAAAACTGCTGGCCTGGAAGAATTCTCCCTACCGTAAACCTTTAATCCTGAAGGGCGTACGTCAGGTGGGTAAGACCTGGATTCTGAAAGAGTTCGGCAGACGCTATTATGAAAATAC
>CAKRTY010000093.1 GCA_934402125.1 uncultured Anaerosacchariphilus sp.
CTTGTAATTCTCCACATTGTCCCCAGTCAGCACATGATTCCGGCTCATACCGTCGCAGAGATAGAGATAGAGTCCCTGATGATAGCGGAGCAGCTCCCGGCACTTTTCCACATAACGCCGCTCGTTCAGAAGCCGTGTCAGCGTATAGGGTACGCTGGAGGTATAGCAATTGCCCTGCTCATCCACCAGCACGATCACCGCTCCCGGCGTGTATACAGGAATCAACGCTTCCCCGTGAAGTAACGGCACGGTAATCTTCTGCTGCAGCTGCTCATAGAGCACCTGCACCTGCCGAATCCGCCTGTCCTGACACCGGATCCGCCGCAGGAACATAATATCCGCCAGTGCTTCGGCAAAATCTATGGTCAGCAGCTCTTCCACCAGAAACCGCTCGTAGATCACCGCCATATTTTCACTGAGTCTGCGCTCCAGAAGCTGATCCAGCATGAAGCTCTCGATTTTATCACGGTATCTGCGGTACAGATCGGAATTCTCATCCTGAAAACGGATCACATTGGCATACAAAAGCGCCTTCTGGGCGTTGTTCAGGGTATTTTCCATCAGGAAATATAAAAGCAGGTTTCTGGGAAACGCCTCCCCGTAGGACTCCGGCACAGCTATCATAAAATACTCGTAGAGATTCGTAATCTTCAGCTCCAGATCCACGCCCCTGCGGTACCAGGAAAAGCTGTCCTCATCCGTACAGCCACTCTTAATCAGAATCGAGCAGATGGCTGACAGCAGATCCTTTCCGCCGTACTGCTCGTAGGCTTCCTTCACCCGGGCAAATCCCTGGATCTCCGGACGCCGTCCGCGCAAGATCTGATCTGCCAGTTCCAGGGCCTCCTGGGGCGTCAGTTCCTTTTTCCCTGTATCCGTAACAACCTCTGTCACAGACTCGGCATCCTGCTGTTCCGACTCCTCCGGCAGCGGTTCTATGGGATCTGCAGAGATAAAGTAGGCGTAGCCCTCCTCCTTCGGCGGCTCGTGGGCCGCTACCCGCACCGTATAGGGAAGCAGGTACTCGCCCGCTTCCGCTACGATACAGAATTCGCCCTCGATCTCCTCTCCGCCCCAGAGCCCCCGGCCGTCAAAGCAGTAACCGATACGCGCCGTCCTGGCTGAGAAGCTGGGATGCTCCACCTGCATCCGCCAGGAGGAAGCGTAGACAATCCCCTTTATCGGCCGATCCGCCGTAACGGTAAAGCAGCCCTCTGCCGTCTCTCCCGGCATACAGTTCAGGGTAATCAGAGATTCCGAGAGGGTCATCTCCGGCTTTTCGTATTCTATCTTTCCTGATGCGATTCGTTCCAGCTTTGCCCGCATAGGCTCTCCGCTCCTTCCGCCGCCCCTGCGGCTTTCCAAGTTATCATTGCATTTTTCTGAAATAAAGTTATAATCAGTATAGCATTATTTGTAACAAAGTACAAGAAAAGAGGATACGCAAATGCTTAAGCACAAAGACCATTTCCACGGAAGTGACCTGGAAAAGATAGAAGAAGTTTACGGTATCAAAAAGGAAAACATTACCAGTTTCAGCGCAAATGTGAACCCCCTCGGCATCTCTCCGAAGCTGCGCTCCTCGTTGATTGATCATATCGACGCGATTACCTCCTATCCGGATCGGGAGTATACCTCCCTGCGGAAGCAGATCGGCGCTTATGTGGGCGCTCCTGCGGACAGTATTCTGGTGGGAAATGGTTCTACGGAGCTGATTTCCCTGTTTATTCAAATGGAGCACCCGAAAAAGGCCCTGATTCTGGGACCCACCTACTCGGAGTATGAGCGCGAGATTTCTCTGGGCGGCGGCACCTCCCTGTATTTTCCACTGCAGGAGGAGGATGATTTTGTCCTGAATCTTCCTGCCTTTAAGGAAGCCCTGAACGAGAGCATCGATCTGCTGGTGATCTGTAATCCCAACAACCCCACCTCAACTGCGATTTCCCAGGACTCCATGCGGAAAATCCTGGACGAGTGCAAGCGGTATGACATTTTTGTAATGGTAGATGAAACCTATGTGGAATTTGCGCCGGACGCGGCGGAGGTAGATTCGATTCCCCTGACACATTTTTACAATAATCTGGTGGTTCTGCGCGGCGTTTCAAAGTTCTTTGCTTCACCGGGGCTACGGCTGGGCTACGCGGTAACCGGCAACGCCGATCTGCTGAAATATATCAACACCCATAAGAATCCCTGGACTATCAACAGCCTGGCCGCTATCGCGGGAGAGCTGATGTTCTCCGATGAAGAGTATATTCAGGAAACCCGGAAGCTTATCGATTGGGAGCGGACACGCTGCTACGAGGAAATGAAGAGCTGGGGAACCGTGAAGGTCTACAAGCCTTCCGCCAACTTTATGCTGGTAAAAATTCTGAAGGAGGGCGTGGACGCAGATATGCTCTTTGAGCACGCTATCCGGAAGGGACTTATGATTCGGAATTGCTCTACCTTCCCGTTCCTGGACGAGCGGTTTTTCCGCTTCTGCTTCATGAGCCCGGAGAAGAACACGGAGCTGCTGCGCTGCCTGCACGAACTCCTGTAGGCGAACATAAAATTCCGGCCGGGAAACTTTCTTCTAAGCCGGTGTCCGGCTTTTCGCGGATTGCTGTCTGATTGGGGCGGACTTTTCAAAGTCCGTTCCAGACAGATAGCTGTCCGTGAAACGTCCGAACACTGCAGAAGAAAATTTCCCGGCCGGTTTTTAATTTCCATCAGGATTCAGTCTCCAAAATACGCCGTATAGATGGTCATGAAATTGGGAGCTACCTCGCCGCTGTAATCGGCGAAATGCACCTTATTCCAGAGATGCTTATTGAATTCCGACGGCGTATCCGCCATCAGGGCCTCGTAGGCCTCGCTGAATTTCTGATCCCGGCGCTTTTCCACCAGCGTCATTTTATTGGCTTCCGTAGCCTCCCGGTCGAAATTATTGACACATTTCAGGATATAGTAGCCGTCCGTGGTTTCAATGACGTCGCTTATCTGATCATTTTCCAGGGAAAACGCAGCTTCCTCATAAGCCTGTTCCTTTTCGCCCCGGCTTAAGGTGACGGTCGTCTGGCTGTCTTTATTGTAAGCCGCAGCCACGGTGCCAAAATCCTTGCCTTCGTCCAGACGGGCTTTCACAGCCTCCGCATTCTCCCGGCTGTCCAGATGAATCTGCTGAATGGTAATAATCCGCGCGTCATCATCGCTGACCTCTGTATTGACGTCTTTGGTGATCTCTTTATAGACCTTGCCGGACAGCACATGGGCGGCGAAGAGATCTTCCACGTCGCTTTTTTCAATTTTCATGTATTTTTTCTGCCCGTCCGTCAGAGCCTGATAATATTCCTCCGCAGCCTGGCTGACTTTTTCTTTTTCACTGCTGTTCAGGGTAACCTCATGCTCTTTGGCCAGTAATGTGATCGCCTTCATTGACGCAAGCTGCGCCACAATGGTGTCTTTTACATATTCTTCCAGTGTTACGCCGCCAAAATCGTGCTCCCACATTTCTACCCCATAAGCGTTCTCATACTGCTGCTTATAATCCATCACATAGATCATGGCTTCAGGCAGGGTACAGACGCTTTTTCCCACCTTGAACAGCTGGTCTCCGGACAATCCCGTGGTCAGAACGACCTTTGTGTTTTTTAAAATACCACAGCCTGTCAGACTGCAGGTGAGAACCAGGGCTGCCAAAAAAGCTGCTATCCCCCGTCGGATCACATTTCGCATCTTATCCCTCCACGATCAGGTAGGTTCCGTCTTCCAGGGCGAAGACCTCTGAGGTCTCTTCCACTTCCTCGTCGCTCATACCGCTGACATCCATTCCACTTTCTTCCAGATAATCCCGGACATCCTCCAGGCTTTCTACTACAACCGCCATGCAGTCCTCCAGAAATTCTTCCGCCTCCTCCAGGCTTCCCGCTACGGGCTCGTCAAAAAGCTGCCCCTGGTTTTTCAGAAAGGTTTTCAGACATTCTTCTGTATATTCGTTCATAGTATGCGCTCCTTTTCATTGTTTAATCAAGCAAAGTACGAAGTACCTTCAGTACACCGTCGTTTACATTGGTATCCGCGATATGCTTCGCGGCTTTTTTGACTGCTTCCGCCGCGTTTCCCACAGCATAACTTTCTGTGGCTGCCGCCAGCATCTCCAGATCGTTGTGGTTATCTCCAAAAACCATGGTCTCATCGGGACTGATTTTCAGAGTCTTCTGAATTCCCCGGATGGCATTTCCCTTATTGCTCTCCTTACCAAGGAAATCCACCCAGATATCACCCGCTACAGTACAATGGAGGCGCTTCGACCACCGGGGAACCAGAAGATCCCGCACCTCTTCGATATTTTCCTTGCGGTAGACCGCCATTTTATTGACCTTTAATTCCTTTACAAGCGCATCCTCCCTCTCAAACAGGATGCTGCGATATCCATTTCTCACCAGATCGATAAATTCCGGATCCTTACTTTCCGTATAAAAGCCCTCTTTCGTATCCAGCGTAAAGCTGGTCCCCGGAATCTGCCGGACGTCCTTTACCCACTGACAGACATCCTGCCAGTCCATGCTCTGCTCCAGAATGCTATATCCCCTGCAATTTACATACGCACCGTTTTCCGTAATGAAAATCATGTCATTCTTCACCGGTTCAAACAGCTTCGACATACTGGAATAATGACGTCCACTGGCTGCTGCAAAAAGTATTCCCCGACTTTTCAATTTTCGAATTATCTCAAAGATCTCCGGATTCAATTTCGCAGTTCCCTCAGGAAGCAGGGTTCCGTCTATATCGCTGGCCACCAATTTTATCATCTTACTTACTACCCTTTCTATAAATTTCTATCAGTTCTTCTGCTTTCTTTACCACGACATTCGCTCCATTTTTCTGAAGTTCCTCCGCGTCCCGGAAGCCCCATTCGACTCCCACGGTATACATATGGGCCGCCGTTCCGGTCTGCATATCGGTGCCGGTATCTCCCATGTACATGCATTCTTCCGGTTTCACGCCGAACTGCCCCGCAATATAGAGCGCTCCCGCAGGATCCGGCTTTCTGGGAAATGCGTCTGACTGGCCCTGTACCCAGTCAAAAATGCCCTCTCCAAACACGGTACGGATCACATTTCTGGTATTCTCATGGGGTTTATTGGACAATACGCCCAGCTTTGCCCCCTGTGCTTTCAGTTCCTTCAGTGTATCCACAATCCCCGGATAGGGCTTCACATGGTACAGGCAGCCCTCATTAAAATACTCCATATACCGTTCTTTCACTTCTTTGAAATGAACTCCCTCTTCGTCTCCCGCAAACCGCAGCAAACGTTTGATCAGCACGTCCACACCGTCTCCCACAAAAATTTTATAATCCTGAATGGACGCTTCCTTCAGTCCAAAATCACGCATGGCGTGGTTGGCACTGTTTGCGATAGATTCCACACTGTCGCAGAGCGTTCCGTCCAAATCAAAAACACACGCTTTAAAGCTCATAATAATCCTATTCCTCCTCTGTCTCCTTCTGCAAATCCATTCCCTTTTTCAGAAGTTCCTGATAAAAACGGGCCGCCGGAAAGCCCACTACCGTTGTATATTCTCCGTGAATCTCCCGGATATAAGGCATACAGCCACCCTGAATCGCATAGGCTCCGGCCTTGTCCATAGGCTCGCCAGTTTCAATATATTGCCAAATCCATTCTTCTGTCATAGGATACATCGATACCTTCGTACCCTCTGCGAAATGAACAAGTGTTTCCCCGGTTACCGTATCTACAACGGCCACTCCGGTATAAACCATATGGGAAGCATTCTGCAGCTCCTGCAGCATCCGGAACGCTTCTTTCCTATCCCGAGGCTTACCAAGGATTTTCCCGCGGCTCGCCACCACCGTATCCGATCCGATTACCAGAGCCGGTTCCTCTGTACGTTCCGCCACCTCCCGGGCTTTCTGCAGCGCCAGTGTTTTCACAGCCTCAACCGGATCCTCTGTTTCCAGTTTTTCCTCTCCACAGGCCGGCTGAACCTGAAATTTCAGCCCCATCTCCGCCAGTATCTCCCGCCTTCTGGGGGAGGCGGAGGCCAGTATCCATTTTCTCTTTTTCACTTTCTGACTCCTTTTTTTCCGCTTCTATTAGAGTAATATATATTTTTTAGATTGACAATAAATTTTTTAGATTTTTTTGCTTTTCTTTTCCCCGGAATCGTATTACAATATAGGAAACGCATAAGGAGGGACTGTACCATGAAAAAAATAGCAAAAATTTTCGGAGCATTCGCAGCCGTAAGCGCTGTCGTTGTCGGAGGAGTAGCCCTTTATAAAAAATTCTTTTCCCTTGAAGGAGATCTGGACGACTTAGACGAGGATCTGGAAGACGAATTTGAGGATGAAGACCTGGACGCTGAGCCTGCAAAGGCTGCAGACAGAAGTTACGTATCCCTGACACCGGCGGAAGAACAGAAGGAAGATGTTCCGACAGAGGCCGAAGCAGAGGCTGCTACAGCAGAAGATACCAAAGCAGATGAAACCAAAGCTTCCAAAGACACAG
>CAKRTY010000094.1 GCA_934402125.1 uncultured Anaerosacchariphilus sp.
GAAGGAATACATAGCCAGCGGCGGCTTTGCGGCGCTTCAGAAGGCCATGTTTGAGATGACGCCGGATCAGGTCATCGAGGAGGTAGACCAGTCCGGACTGCGCGGCCGCGGCGGCGGCGGTTTCCCGGCAGGCAAAAAGTGGATTCAGGTTGCCCGTCAGGCAGATCCGGTACACTATGTGGTCTGCAACGGCGACGAGGGCGATCCGGGAGCCTTCATGGACGGCTCCGTTATGGAGGGCGATCCCTACCGTCTGATCGAGGGTATGATGCTGGCAGCCTACGCAGTGCGCGCGGAGAATGGTTACATCTATGTGCGTGCCGAGTACCCGAATTCCGTGGCGAGACTGAAGCATGCCATCGCCGTTCTGGAAGAGGCCGGACTTTTGGGCGATCATATCCTGGGCACAGATTTCAATTTCCATATGCATATCAATAAGGGAGCGGGAGCTTTTGTATGCGGCGAGGGTTCTGCCCTGACAGCCTCCATCGAGGGAAGCCGGGGTATGCCCCGTGTCAAACCGCCCCGTACGGTAGAGCAGGGACTGTGGGCGAAGCCGACGGTTCTGAACAACGTGGAAACCTACGCCAATGTTCCGGAGATCATTCTGAAGGGCCATGAGTGGTACCGCAGCATCGGTACGGAAGGGTCACCGGGAACCAAGACCTTCTCCCTGACCGGAAGTATCGAGAATACAGGCCTGATTGAGGTTCCCATGGGAACCACCTTACGCGAAATCATTTTCGATATCGGCGGCGGCCTGAAATCCGGCGCGGCCTTTAAGGCAGTTCAGATCGGAGGCCCCTCCGGAGGCTGTCTGACAGAGCAGCATCTGGACGTTCCCCTGGATTTCGATTCCGTCAAGAAGTACGGGGCCATCGTGGGATCCGGCGGACTGGTTGTTATGGATGAGAATACCTGTATGGTAGAGGTGGCGCGTTTCTTCATGGGCTTTACCCAGAGGGAATCCTGCGGAAAATGTGGTCCCTGCCGAATCGGAACCAAGCGTATGTTGGAGCTGCTGGAGAAGATCGTAGACGGCAAGGGAGAGATGGAAGACCTGGAGAAGCTGGAGGAGCTGGGTCATTTTGTAAAGGACCGTTCTCTGTGCGGACTGGGAAAGAGCGCACCCCTTCCGGTTTTAAGCACCATTCAGAACTTCCGGGACGAGTACATCGAGCACATCGTGGACAAGAAGTGCGCGGCTCATGTATGTAAGTCCATGCGCGTATACGAAATCGATCCCGATAAGTGTAAGGGCTGTACCAAGTGTGCCCGCAACTGTCCGGTGGACGCTATCAGCGGCCAGCGCAAAGAGCCCCATGTAATTGACGCTTCCAAGTGTATCAAGTGCGGAACCTGTCTGGAGAACTGCGCCTTTGATGCGGTCATTTTGAAATAGAATTACTGTTCACAGATACTATTCCGCGAGGTGTTTTGGCATGTATATGCCAAAATCCCGAGTTATTCAAGCGCGAAATTACGCAGTAATTTCTGTGCATCGCGAAGCGTATTACTGTGAACGTAGTGAACAGTAATAAAAGGAGGATGGATATGATTCATTTGACGATAGATGGAATCCCTGTAGAGGTGGAAAAGGGTACCACGATTCTGCAGGCCGCCAAGCAGATTGGCGTGAAGATTCCGACCCTTTGTTATCTGGAAAATGTGCTGCCCGATGGTTCCTGCCGTCTCTGTGTCGTGGAAGTAACCAACAATGGCAGAACGAAGTTTGATACGGCCTGTACCCTGCGTTGCTCCGAGGGCGACGAAGTACAGACCATGTCTGAAAAGGTTGTAAAATACAGAAAAGAGACCCTGGATCTTCTGCTGTCCGATCACCGGGTACACTGCTTCTCCTGTGAAGCCAACGGTGACTGTAAGCTGCAGGATTACTGCTTTGAGTACGGTGTAGAGAAGACCAGCTTCCCGGGCGAGATGAACAACGCGCCCATCGACGATACCAATAAGTTCTTCACCTACGATCCCAGCCTGTGTATTCTGTGCCACAGATGTGTCAATACCTGTAAGGAAATCGTAGGACGCGGAGCCATCGATACCATGAACCGTGGATTCCAGTCCGTCATCGGCGCTCATTACAAGAATACCTGGAATGAGGGAATCTGTGAGTCCTGCGGCAACTGTGTGCAGGCCTGCCCCACCGGCGCGCTGACCATGAAGCGCAGAAAGAAATACCGCCCCTACCAGATCGACAAAAAAGTACTGACCACCTGTCCCCACTGCGCGACCGGCTGCCAGTATTATGTACTGGTGAAGGATGGCAAGGTAGTAGATACAGAGGCCTATAACGGCCCCTCCAACAAGGGACTGCTCTGCGTTAAGGGACGCAGCGGAAGCTTTGACTTTGCCCAGTCTCCGGAGCGTATCAAGTACCCGTTGATCAAAAATCATGAAACCGGAGAGTTTGAGCGGGCTACCTGGGACGAGGCACTGGATCTGGTGGCTTCCAAATTCATGGAGATCAAGAAGCAGTACGGCCCGGATTCCCTGGCCGGATTTGCCTGTTCCCGATCCCCCAACGAGGATATCTACATGGTACAGAAGATGGTCCGCACCTGCTTCGGTACCAACAATACCGATAACTGTGCCCGCGTCTGCCATTCCGCGTCCGTAGCAGGTCTGTATATGACACTGGGCTCCGGCGCCATGACCAATCCTATCGAGGATATTACGAAGAACGCGGAAGTGATTATGCTGGTAGGCTCCAACCCGGAGGAGGCGCATCCGGTAGTCGGTATGCAGATCCGCCAGGCAGTGAAGAGAGGCTGCAAGCTGATCGTTGTGGATCCCCGTGATATCGGTCTGGCCAAGAAGGCGGATATTCATCTGAAGCTGAAGCCGGGTACCAACGTAGCCTTTGCAAACGGTATCATGCATGTCATTATTGAGGAAGGCCTGCAGGACGAGAAGTTCATCGCGGAGCGTACCGAAGGTTACGAGAAGATCCGGGAGATTGTAAAGGATTATACGCCGGAGAAGGTGGCGGAAATCTGCCACATCGATCCGGAAGAGCTGAGAAAAGCAGCAATTCTGTACGCCAAGGCTGACCGCGCGCCGATTATCTACTGTCTGGGTGTCACCGAGCACTCCACCGGTACCGAGGGCGTTATGTCCATGTCCAACATGGCCATGCTGGTAGGCAAGCTGGGACGTCCGGGCTGCGGTGTGAACCCGCTTCGTGGACAGAACAACGTACAGGGAGCCTGCGACATGGGTGCTTCCCCCACAGATTTCCCGGGCTACCAGAAGGTTGCTACGCCGGGCGTGGTGGAGAAGTTTGAGAAGGCATGGGGCGTTCCGCTGAGCCATGAGGTGGGAACCCATGCAACCGACGTATTCCCCAAGGCTATCAATAAGGAGATTCGCGGCCTCTATATCTACGGCGAGGATCCGATTGTGACCGATCCGGATACCAATCACATTATCAAGGCGCTGAAGAGTCTGGACTTCTTCGTGCTTCAGGAGCTCTTTATGACAGAGACCGCCCAGTACGCAGATGTAATCCTTCCGGGCGTCAGCTATCTGGAGAAGGAAGGAACCTTTACCAACACCGAGCGCCGCGTACAGAGAGTCCGCAAGGCGATCACCGTACCGGGTGAGATGCGTCTGGATACCGATATCATCATCGACCTGATGAACCGTATGGGTTATCCGCAGCCCCACCTGACCGCTGCTGAGATTATGGACGAAATCGCTTCCGTAACACCCAGCTTCGGCGGCATCAGCCATGCCCGCCTGGACAGCGAAGAGGTGGGAGGCAAAGGCTTACAGTGGCCCTGCCCGACCAAGGATCATCCGGGTACTCCGATTATGCATGTGGGTAAGTTCTCGAGAGGCCTTGGCTGGTTCTATCCGGCAGAGTATGTGCCTTCCGCGGAGCTTCCGGATGAGGAATATCCGATTATCCTGATGACCGGACGTATCCTGTACCATTACACCACCCGCGCCATGACCGGCAAGACGCCGGAGCTCATGGAGATTGAGGGACACTCCTTTATCGAGATGAACATTGTGGATGCGGAGAAGCTGGGAATCAAGAACGGAGACCGGGTTCGCGTATCCTCCAGACGAGGAAGTATTGAGTCCACCGCCCGCGTAGGCACCAAGACCTCACCGGGTGAGAGCTGGATGCCATTCCACTTCCCGGATGGAAATGCAAACTGGCTGACAAACGCCGCTCTGGATAAATACGCAAGAATTCCGGAGTACAAGGTCTGCGCGATTAAGATCGAAAAAGCGTAAAATAAAAATAAATTTTTCTGCCAGCAGTGTTTATCTGCTGGCAGTTTTTATGTGGATGCGTGTGCTGGTATTTTTGTTATATTAGAAAAAACACTCTACCTGCAAACTGTAAAAAAGACGAAAAAACTGGAAAATAATCAACTTTTTATAAACAAAAAGCCAGAAAAAACAAGGAGCAAAGGATGAATAGGTGTATATATTTAATGATTTCCGCAATAATTATGACAAAACTTAGTATTCTTGCACAAAGCCTGCACTGATATAATGGATACATGTTAAGAAGGTGAAAGAAAATGGATTTGAACCCCAGAGAAATTATTTTTATTCAACATTTGTTGGAAGAAAAACAATATCGACCGTTAAGTTTCTATGCGCAAAAGATAAATGTTACAGTACGAACGCTTCGTACAGACTTAAAAAATATAGAGGAATATTTTAAAACGATAGGCATAAGACTGGAGCGGAAAAGTGGCCGGGGGATTTTATTGGAAGAGGACGCAAAAGAAAGAGTAGAGCTTCAGCAAAATATATTTACGAATAGGCAGAATAAGAATTGTTTGACGCCCGTTGGAAGAAGAAGGGAAATATTATATGACCTCTTAACTGAAACAGACAGTTCTTTTTCCATTCAAAAATTATCGGAAAAATTTTATGTCAGCCCTGCAAGTATTGTAAATGACTTAAAATATATTGAAAAGTGGCTGAACCATCATGGATTGCAATTATTGCGCGGTACAGCAGGTACGAAAGTTGAGGGAGGTGAGACTCAGGTACGAAAGGCCATCGTAGATTTTATTGAGGGAAATGGGTTTGAAAATACGATGCAGCTACAGAAGCTTGACTCGCAGAAAATTGAGCGGATGACGGTGGAAAGCCTGTTAACTTTTTTCGGGACGCAGGATATGCATTTTATGGAGGGAGTGCTGAATTCTCTGGAGAAGAGATGCGGGAATATAATAGGAGAACCATATTATTTAAATCTTTTAGTTCATTTGCTGGTTGTTGTGATGCGTGTAAAATCGCAGAAATATGTTGCACGGCAGGAAGAAAATATGATTCTTCAGTATCCGCAGGTTTATACACATGCAATCAGGATAACAGAACAGTTACAAACACATTTTAGTATCAGGATGGAAGATACAGAGAGCTTGTATATATACCAGCTATTGGTTGCCTTTGGAATCGGAATGAAAGGAGAAAGCGTTACAGAGGTCTTTAAGACGGGAAAAGAATTAACGGAAAAACTTTTGTTTTGGATATCGAAAGCAGTGGATATGGATTTTAGGGTAGATGAAAAACTGCGGAATGAAATGGAATTATACATATGCTCTATGATGAATCGTCAGCTGTACGATATACGGATAAAAAATAATATGTTGTCTGGCATTCGCGACATGTATCCTGAGTTAATGGCTTTTGTAGAAGGAGTTCTTTGGTGCTTCAGCAAATATTATAAATACAAAATGGTGAGTCAGGATGAAACGGCATACATCACGATGTATTGCCAGGCGGCAGTTACAGCTTCACGAAAATCTCCAAAGGTGTTAATGGTCTGTCAGAGTGGCTACGGCACATCTCAGCTTTTGAAAATGCGTCTTAATCAGGCGTTTCCGGATATTCATGTGGCGAACGTCATGTCTGTAAGGACTTTACAGGAAGCGGAATTGAGCGAATATAGTTTTGTGATTTCGACCGTACGATTGCAGGCATTGCCGATTCCCCATATTGTCATTACGCCACTAATGACAGAACAGGATGTTGAAAAGATAAAGAATTCAGGACTGTTAAATTGGAGTGGACAATATGAAAACAAGCAGAAAAAAATGAAAGGATTGATCGCAGACGAAATTTTAAAAATTGTAGAAGAGAAAAATTCGTGGGAGCGTCTGATTAAAAAAACGGAAGAATTTCCAGAGGCAGACAGATACCGTTTGTTTGGCGGAAATATGAGTGTTTTTATAGTTCGGAAAGGAGGAAAGAAGAAACTTTTTTTTTATGTAGAGGAAGACAAAAAGCTGCAAATGCTTATTTATGGATCGAATACGGGTGAAATATTATCGCTGTTGGCGTTTGGTTATAAACTCGTTGGCTCAGTGGATGAGGTATATCGACTAAATGATTATTACAGAGAGCACGAATTCCTGAAAAAAGTTTTGCCGGATAACCGAATTATTACAAAATGTAAGGCTGAGACGAAAGAAGAGGTTATTAGAAATTTGTCGGAATTGCTG
>CAKRTY010000095.1 GCA_934402125.1 uncultured Anaerosacchariphilus sp.
AGGACACAATGCTGTTGCCCTGCTCTGTCACAGAATACATGGCGATCAGAAGCATCGGCATAACCAGCATCAGTGCCGCCCATACGATGTACGGGACTGCAAGCTGTGAAAATTTCTTCATTTAGAACAGCATCCTCTCCATAACATGAATATCCTCCGGGAAGAATGTCAGGCCGACCTCCTGACCTACTTCCGAATAATCGGTGGTGTGAATCTTGAACTCCCGTCCGGTGGTCCAGAAGGTAATCGGATAGCTGCCTTCCTGGATATGCTCCGGATCGAAGTCGTAGTCTACGCTGACGTCCACGCTCTGGTTTTCGTCGCTTAATTTCCAGCCCTGCGCGTTGGCCCAGGTCTTGATATCCGTATCCAGAGCCTGGGACTCCTGGATCTCGTCCACGGTTCTGGCAAAGTTGAAGGCCATAACCGCCTCGTTTGCCTTCTCATTTTTTACGAAGGGCTGATTTACCACGTAAATCACACGCTCGATGGTGGTTCCGCCTGCTGCCGTAAAGCGCACCGGATACTCGCCCAGCTCCTCCTTCACGTCGTACTCCACCTTATGAATGGAGATATATTCGTCAGTCTCCGGATTCCATGCCTGGGCGTTGGAAAGGGCGATCACCTCTTTGTCGTCCAGATTCTTCACGTCCTCCACGTCCACATAGAAGTTGCTGGCGCTCATCTTCTCCCTGCCGTCGGCGCTGGTCACGTCCTGATTACTGATCACATGCATATTGACCGTAACGCTGGTACCGGGCACCGTCTCCACGATGATCTCATAGTGCACACCCTTGAACAGTACGCTTAAGACCTCTCCGGTCATTTTGCCATCTTCCACCGGCACAATATCGATATCCTCAGGACGGATAACTACCTCCACCGGCTCATTCGGCTTAAAGCCGAAGTCTACGCAGTCAAAGGTAATATCGTCAAAACGGACCTTGTAATCCTCCAGCATCACGCCGGGAATGATATTACTCTCGCCGATGAAGTTGGCTACAAAGCGGTTGGTGGGCTCATTGTAGATCTCCTCAGGCGTTCCCACCTGCTGGATTTCTCCGTTGTTCATAACCACGATCTTATCCGACATGGTCAGGGCCTCCTCCTGATCGTGGGTTACGAAGATAAAGGTAATGCCGACCTCCTGCTGAATCCGCTTCAGCTCGTACTGCATTTCCTTGCGGAGTTTCAGATCCAGGGCCGCCAGCGGCTCGTCCAGAAGCAGCACCTTCGGCTCGTTGACCAGCGCCCGGGCAATGGCCACACGCTGCTGCTGTCCGCCGGACAGCAGGGTGGTGTTTTTATTTTCATAGCCCTCCAGGCCGATAAGCTTCAGCATTTTCATGACCTTCTGATCGATGATATCCTTACTCATCTTCTTGATCTTCAGTCCGAAGGCGATATTTTCGTATACGCTCAGATGAGGAAACAGGGCGTATTTCTGAAATACGGTGTTCAGCTCCCGCTCGTAGGAGGGTTTCTTGCTGATCTCCTCGCCGTCGAAGATAACGCTTCCCTCGTCCGCGTCCAGGAAACCGCCCAGAATCCGGAGCAGGGTCGTCTTTCCGCAGCCGCTGGGTCCTAAAAGAGTGACAAATTCCTTTTCGTTGATGTCCAGATTGACTCCCTTCAGAATCACCTGGCCGTCAAAGCTTTTCACAATATTTCGAAAGCTTATCAGTGTATTCTGTTCCATAACACATCTCCTCCTAAAACATGGGGGGTGTGGTGATCCACAAGATCTTTGCGTCACTCTTCCCATGATTGTATAAATAATGGCTTTCGGTACCGTCCAGATAGAAGGTCTCCTGGGCCTTTATTTTGTATTTTTTGCTGCCGCAGACCAGCGTTACGCTGCCCTTCTGCACATAGCCGAATTCCTCCCCGTCAAAGGCGGGCATTTCCTGACTCTTTTTCCCCGGGTGGAGGGTCAGAAGAATGGGCTCCATCTTATTCTTCTGGGCATTGGGAATCACCCATTCGATACAATAATCCGACTGCTCGTCCACAAAAAACTCCTGGGTGGAAAAAACCACCTGCTTCTCCGGCTCCTCATGGAAAAACTCGGACAGATTGGTTCCCAGCGCTTCCAGGATATCCTCCAGGGTGGCGATACTGGGGGCCGTCAGGTTCCGCTCCACTTGGGACAGAAACCCCTTGGTCAGCTCGCTGCGGGATGCCAGATCCTCCAGGGTCAGTTCCTTCTGCTGACGCAGCTCTTTCAGCTTTTTGCCGATATCCACGGCGCACCTCCTGTTTTCTTATACTAAACTTTTTATTTAAAATTGCAAAATCATTTTACATTATACACAGTCGCCCGAAAAATTCAATAGTTTTAAATAAATTTTAAAAGCGCCCCCGGTTTTCTTAAAACCAGAGGCGCTTCTCACTTGTGTATTTTTCTGAAATTAGTGGTGGAACAGACGGATTCCGGTAAATGCCATTACCATATCATACTTATCGCAGGTCTCGATAACCAGATCGTCACGGACAGATCCGCCGGGCTCCGCGATATATTTTACGCCGCTCTTCTTCGCCCGCTCAATGTTGTCGCTGAAGGGGAAGAAGGCGTCGCTTCCAACGGTTACGTCCTTCATCTGGGACAGCCATGCCTTCTTTTCTTCCTCGGTGAACACCTCCGGCTTTACCTTGAAGACCCGCTCCCAGGCGCCGTCTGCCAGTACGTCCATGTACTCGTTTCCGATATAGACGTCGATGGCATTGTCCCGGTCTGCCCGGCCAATTCCGTCCGCAAACTGGAGTCCCAGTACCTTGGGGCTCTGACGCAGGAACCAGTTGTCTGCCTTCTGGCCTGCCAGACGGGTACAGTGTACACGAGACTGCTGGCCCGCGCCTACGCCGATGGCCTGTCCGTCCTTTACAAAGCAGACGGAGTTGGACTGGGTGTATTTCAGGGTAATCAGGGCGATCTTCATGTCGCGCTTCGCGTTTTCCGGAAGATCTTTATTTTTCGTCACGATATTGGCGATCAGCTCGTCGTTGATGGGAAGCTCCTGACGGCCCTGCTCGAAGGTCACGCCAAAGACCTCCTTGTGCTCCAGGGGAGCCGGTTTGTAGTCGGTGTCAATCTGAATGACCACATAATTTCCTTTTTTCTTCTGCTTCAGGATCTCCAGCGCCTCCTCTGTGAAGCCCGGAGCGATAACGCCGTCGGATACCTCTCTCTTGATGATAGAAGCGGTGTCCTTGTCGCAGACGTCAGACAGGGCGATAAAGTCGCCGAAGGAGGACATACGGTCCGCGCCTCTGGCTCTTGCGTAAGCACAGGCCAGGGGAGACAGGTCGCCCATATCGTCTACCCAGTAGATTTTCTTTAAGGTATCGTCCAGCGGAAGGCCCACTGCAGCGCCTGCCGGGGATACGTGCTTAAAAGAGGTGGCTGCCGGAAGTCCGGTAGCTGCCTTCAGTTCTCTGACCAGCTGCCAGCCGTTGAAGGCGTCCAGGAAATTGATGTAGCCCGGACGGCCGCTGAGCACGGTAATAGGAAGGTCGGATCCGTCTGCCACGTAGATACGGGACGGTTTCTGATTGGGGTTACAGCCATATTTCAGTTCCAGTTCTTTCATTTCCTTAGTCCTCCTGATTTTTATTTTTGATGACGGTCTCGTATTTTCCTGTGGCAATGTCGATGTAGCGCACAAACAGGGATACCTTGTTCTCCGGGTTCAGGTTGTTCCAGAGCATATTGGTGAATTTTTCCATATCGTCCGGAATGGCAACCAGCTTAGGCTCGCCCTCGAAGCTGGGGAGCGGATTGCCGTCATGCAGATAAGTGTGAATGAAATGACCCTCGCCTGCAGCGCAGTTCTCGTAAGAGAAGGTATAGCGGTTGCAGCATGCGGGATCGCCGTTGTTGCTCTTTAAGATAGACAGGGAGTAGCTGTATCCGCCGTTTTCCAGCTCCATCAGGCCTGAGATCCGCGGGGTATAGTTGGGTGCGTCCGGCTCAAACTCACGAGAACGTAAAGACTGCTCAAAGGTCAGACCCTTCTCCATTCCCTCGTAGACGGTGTCTGTCTGGTCGCCGTTGGTAACGATGGTTCTGTGTCCCAGTACCCGGACCGGAGCGTAGATAATCAGGCTCGGATCCGTCAGCTTGGAAGGATCATAGGCCTGGGTACGGATGCCCTCTCCCTCCTCCACGAAGATACGGTTGCGGCTGTTCTCACTTCTTCCCATGATAAAATAAGCTGCTACCGCTTTGGTTCCGTCCTCGGAACGGCCCAGTACGATACCTCTTCCGGGGTATGCGTTTTCCTGAAGCTCCTGTGCCAGTGAAATCATTTCCATTACTTTTTCCTCCTGCGAAATGCGATCTATAAGGCCTGAAACGAAAAGGAACCGATCCATCCCAGGCTTCTTCTCTGCCCAGACGGTCGGCTCTCAAACCCTTATACTCCCTGTGGTAAACTCCACTTCCGTCAGTTGTATAAGTTAGCTTTAACATAGCATTTCCGGACGGGGGTTGTCAAGCCCTACGCCCGTTTTTTTCTGTTTTAGGATTATCAAAAGAAATGAAAAGGATCTCCGACACGGGCGGCCAGCGCGTCTTTTCCGTGGCCAATCTGCCGGGTTTTCAGAATCGGAAGCTCTGATCCTGCGTAACGGCAGGCCAGCTCCTCTATGGTCGGGGAACAGCCCCTGTCCTCCATCTCCGTAAAGGTGCCGAGAAGCAGGGCCTTTATCTGCCGGAATACGCCCAGCTGCCTTAACTGGCTGAAATACGTAACCATCTTCGGGACGCCGCCGCTCCAGGACTCCAGAAGAAGGATTTTATCCTGCATATCCGGCCAGTATTCCGTCCCCGCCAGCTTCAGGAGACAGCGGATATTTCCGCCCACCAGAGTGCCGCAGAGCTCAGAGAGCTCCTGTCCTTTTTGCACATATTGGCAGGAAATTTGAAATAAATCCGATTGTTTCCGTAATATTGTATTTTCAAAGGCCGGACGGCGGAAGAATCCGCCGTCCGAAACAAGATTCCGGGCCTGATAAAGGACGGAAGACCTGCCAGTCTTCGCATAGATGGCATTCAGAATCGTGGTCAGATCACTGTAGCCCCAGAATTCTGCCCGGCTTTTCCCGATCACCTCATAGTCCAGATAAGGCAGAAGCTCATTGGCCAGATCTCCGCCTGACAGATCCAGTATCGCCTGTACCTCCGGATCCCGGTAGAAGCTCATCAGAGCTTCGGCCCGTTCTTCCGCGGTGCCGCTGAATACCGAACAAAAAACCGGATCCTTTTCATAGAGACAGGGACTTACGCAGGGCGTGAAGCCCAGCCCCTCCAGGTATGCGCAAAGCTCCTCCACGCTCCCTTTTTTCCGTACTTCCAGGCCGTTTGAACAGGCCACCAGCGCTATTTTTTTCATATTCCGGTCACCACAGCTGTCACCAGCTCCTTGAACTGCTTTGCCACCCGGTCTGCCGTTTCCTGTACCTCTGCATGGTT
Organism: uncultured Anaerosacchariphilus sp.; assembly: GCA_934402125.1. Classification (GTDB taxonomy): domain Bacteria; phylum Bacillota; class Clostridia; order Lachnospirales; family Lachnospiraceae; genus Laedolimicola. The sequence goes on from CAKRTY010000095.1 coordinate 5,474, forward strand.
CAGCTTCCTGGCTGACATACCGGCCGCCAGATTGGTGATGCAGGAGATTCCGCAGATCTCCATTCCCATATGGCGGGCCGCGATTGCTTCACAGACGGTACTCATGCCGACTGCGTCCGCGCCCAGGCTCCGAAACATGCGGATCTCAGCCGGAGTCTCATAGGCCGGTCCTGTCAGCTGGATATAGACGCCCTCCTTCAGGGGGATGCCCAGCTTTTCTGCCTCTTCTCTTACCACCTGACCCATACGGCGGCTGTAGACCTCACTCATGTCCGGGAACCGGGGTCCCAGCTCCTCCAGATTCGCCCCGATCAGAGGACTGGGTACCATGGAGGAAATGTGATCGGTAATCAACATAAAATCTCCCGGCGCGAAATCAAAGTTCATGCCACCTGCCGCATTGGTGAGCAAAAGTTTTTTGGCGCCCATCATACCCATAAGACGGGTGGGCAGTACCACTTCTTCCATGGAATAGCCCTCGTAATAATGAACCCGGCCCTGCATGATGACCACCGGAACCTGATTCACGTAGCCGAAAACAAACCGTCCTTTATGTCCGGGTACGGTGGACACCGGGAAGCCTTCGATCTCCTGGTAGCTGACCTCAGCCCGGATATCAATACTCTCCGCGTAATCACCCAGACCGGATCCCAGAATCAGCGCCACTTCCGGTTGAAAATCTGTTTTCTCCCGAATACATCTCATACAGTTCTGCAGTTTCTCCAGTGCTTTGCTCATAGACATACCCTCCTTTGCTTATAAATGAAACCTTATTTTATTGCTGCTTCGTTTTCCTGTTCCGCAATGGTTTTTACGATCCGCTCCCGCACCAGCTCGGCAATGGCATTGGTCTTCAGATCCTTGTACTCCTCGTAGAAAATCGGCTCCAGGAAATGAACCTGAACCGTAACCGGGGCGATACTGTTCCGATCAAAGGGCTCAAAGGCGTTCAAAAGCGCCACCGGAACGATGGGAGCCCTGGCCTTCAC
>CAKRTY010000096.1 GCA_934402125.1 uncultured Anaerosacchariphilus sp.
GTTTAGGCCCTCTTCCAGATGGCACCGGGGCATGGAGATGACAATGCGGTAGGCGATCAGATCCCGGAACTTCACCAGGCGCTTCCGCAGCTCTTTTACGGGCGGATAGGTTCCATTTGCCACATAATATTTGTAAATATCCTTGACGATATAGCCGTTGAATTTTTCCTCAGCCCGGATCAGGGACTTGATGCGGCCCTTAAAGGTGAAGGCAAGCCAGGGATATTCTTTGGCCATATACAGATAGAACTCCCGGATTCGCTGGGACTGGGCCGTCAGGAATTCATTATGCTCCAGAAGATCCAGAATGCTCTGGAGAAAATCGCAGTGGATCCGGTCGATCTCATTGCCCGTCACAGCCGCTTCTGCCGCCAGATCCCGTTTATATTTCTTTATAATCCGTATCACCGTATCGCCGGAATACAGATAATCGTTCAATGTAATCATGGAATACTCCTAAATGCTTTTCTTACATCATACCCCAGCAGGACAAGAAATTCAATAGTTGAGAAAAAAGGAAAAATTCTTACAAAACTTCCTTTTTTGTAAAGTTCACGCCCCGTTTCCATCTGCTACAATCTCTTTTGTCATCGCGAAAGGCGATGCGTGAACCGAAAAAAGAAGAAAATGAGGCACCCCTATGACAGGAGTAATCAAAGGAACCGGTTCCTGCGTCCCGGGCCGGATTCTCACCAACGAGGATCTGACGAAGCTTGTGGATACCAGCGACGCGTGGATTCAGGAGCGTACCGGAATCAGACAACGGCATATCGCGGTGGAGGAAACCACCGTATCCCTGGCGGCGGAGGCGGCCCGGCGGGCTCTTGCGGACGCCCGTATGGAGGCCGGGGAGCTGGATTTACTTGTGGTTTCCACCATTTCCCCGACCCGGGTCATGCCCTGTACCGCCTGTGAGGTGCAGGCGGCCATCGGAGCCGGAACCGCGTTCTGCTTCGATATCAGCGCGGCCTGCAGCGGCTTTGTGGCAGCCTGGAATACCGTATGTGCCTATATGGCCGCGGGACTGGCGAAAAAAGCCCTGATTGTCGGAAGCGAATGTCTCTCCCGGCTGACCGACTGGACCGATCGGAGCACCTGCATTCTCTTTGGAGACGGAGCGGGAGCTGTGGCGGTGGAGGCAGAGGAAGAAAGCGGCTTTCTTCCGGCGGCCTATTCCGACGGCGCGGCAGGAGAGGCCCTGACGCTTGGGAGTCTCCATGCGGGCAGTCCTTTCCGGCAGGAAGCGGGGACGGACAGCGCCTGGATGAAGATGGACGGCCAGGCCGTATTTAAATTTGCGGTCCGCAGGGTTCCGCAGGTCATCGAGGAGGTTCTGGAGAAGAACCGGCTTCGTAAAGAAGATATTTCCCATTATGTGCTCCATCAGGCCAACCGGCGCATTGTAGAGGCGGCGGCGAAGCGCCTTCAGGAGCCTCTTGGGAAATTCCCCATGAATCTTCAGGAGTACGGCAACACCTCGTCGGCCTCCATTCCGATTCTTCTGGACGAGCTGAACCGGAGCGGAGAGCTGAAAAAGGGCGAACGGCTGGTGCTGGCCGGCTTTGGCGGCGGCCTGACCTGGGGAGCGGCTGTGACCGAGTGGAAAAAAGACTAACAACAAAAAAATGTAAAAAAAGGAGAAAAAAAGATGTTTGAGCAGATTAAGAAAATTGTAGCGGAGAACCTGAATGTAGAAGAGGACGCAATCACCATGGAGGCTTCCTTTAAGGAGGATCTGAAGGCAGATTCCCTGGATCTCTTTGAGATGGTAATGGCTCTGGAGGAGGAGTTCGATATGGAGATTCCTTCCGAGGATCTGGAGCAGCTGGAGACCGTAAAGGACGTGATGAATTACATCGAGAGCCACAAATAAGCAGAAGAATAAGGCAGGGGTACAAGAGGATGCAGACAAGAATAACGAAACTACTGGGAATCAAATATCCGGTGATTCAGGGCGGTATGGCCTGGGTTGCAGAGTATCATCTGGCGGCGGCTGTGTCGGAGGCCGGAGGCCTTGGTATCATCGGCGCGGCCAACGCTCCGGCGGAGTGGGTGCGCGATCAGATCCGCGAGACTAAAAAGTTGACCGACAAGCCCTTTGGCGTCAATGTCATGCTGATGAGTCCCTACGCGGATCAGGTGGCACAGGTGATTGCGGAGGAAGGCGTGGCTGTCGTGACCACAGGAGCGGGCAATCCGGAGAAGTACATGGAGCTCTGGAAGTCCAAGGGAATCCGGGTGATTCCGGTGGTGGCCTCTGTGGCCCTGGCAAAGAGAATGGAGCGCTGCGGCGCGGACGCTGTGGTAGCGGAGGGCTGCGAGTCCGGCGGACACGTAGGCGAGAGTACCACCATGGCGCTGGTGCCCCAGGTGGTAGACGCAGTGAATATTCCGGTCATTGCCGCAGGCGGTATCGCGGACGGCAGAGGCGTGGCTGCGGCCCTGATGCTGGGCGCGGAGGGCGTACAGATGGGAACTCGCTTTGTAGCGACCACGGAATGCCAGGTGCATCCGAATTATAAGGAAAAGGTGCTGAAGGCCCGGGATATCGACACCCGCGTCACCGGCAGAACCACCGGACATCCGGTCCGGGCGCTCCGCAATGAAATGACGAAGAAGTATCTGGAGATGGAAGCGGCGGGAGCTACAGCGGAGGAGCTGGAGTACCTGACGCTGGGCGGCTTGAGAAAGGCCGTGGTCGAGGGCGATGTGAAGACCGGAAGCGTCATGTCCGGACAGATTGCCGGACTGGTGAAGGCAGAGCTTCCCTGTAAGGAGGTCATCGAAAATATCATGGCGGAGACCGGAAAAATCTTAAAGGGAGCGGCGCAGTATGAGTAAGACCGTATGGATGTTCCCGGGACAGGGAGCCCAGAAAGCAGGCATGGCAAAGGATTTTTACGAAAAAAGCGCGGCGGCAAGGGCGGTTTTTGACGAAGCGGCGGAGGCTCTGGATTTTGATCTGAAGACGCTCTGCTTTACGGAAAATGAAGATCTTCATCAGACGGAATATACCCAGCCCTGTCTGGTGGCTGCCTGCCTGGCGATGGCGTCAGAGCTTCGAAGCCGCGGTTACAGACCGGATCTGACGGCGGGCTTAAGCCTGGGAGAATACGCGGCGATCGCGGCGGCAGGCGGTATGAGCGCCCGGGACGCGGTTCGTCTGGTGCGGAAGCGGGGGCTTCTGATGGCCCATACGGTTCCGGCCGGAGAGGGTTCCATGTGCGCGGTGCTGGGGATGGAGACGGAGGCTGTCGAGCAGGTGCTGGCAGGCCTCGAGGGTGTCACCATCGCCAACTATAATTGTCCAGGACAGCTGGTTGTGACCGGAAGAACCGGAAGCGTCCGGGAGGCGTCGGAGGCCCTGAAGGCAGCCGGAGCCAGACGGGTGGTTCCCTTGAAGGTCAGCGGCCCCTTCCACTCCCCTCTTCTTAAGAGTGCCGGGGAGGAGCTGGCGGAGGAGCTTTCGAAGGTGGAATTTCATGAGTTAGAGGTACCTTACTACGCCAATGTGACGGCGGAGCGGGTAACGGATTCAGATAAGATTCGTCCCCTTCTGGCCAGAGGCGTATCCTCCTCCGTCCGGTGGCAGCAGAGCGTAGAGGCTATGCTTGCGGACGGGGCGGATACCTTTGTGGAAATCGGCCCGGGCCGGACGCTGGCAGGCTTTTTAAAGAAGATAAACCCGGATGTGAGGGTATACAATATTTCCTCCTTGGAGGATATGGAAGGAATCGCGCAATGAAGTTAGAAGGAAAAATCGCCCTGGTGACAGGCGCGTCAAGAGGAATCGGCCGGGCCATCGCCCGGGAGCTGGCGGCAGAGGGAGCCGTTGTCATCGTCAATTATAACGGCTCAGAGGCAGCGGCGGCAGAGACGGTAGGAGCTATCACAGAGGCCGGAGGACAGGCGGAGGCCTGGCAGTGCAATGTGGCGGATTACGCGGCCTGCGAGCAGCTGATCAGCGGGGTGCTGGAGAAATACAAACGGATCGATATTCTGGTGAATAACGCAGGCATTACCCGGGACAATCTGCTGATGAAGATGTCGGAGGAAGAGTTTGACGCAGTCCTTGACACGAATCTGAAGGGAACCTTCCACACCATGCGTTTCGTATCCCGGCAGATGTTAAAGCAGCGGGAGGGCCGGATCATCAACCTGGCCTCTGTGGTGGGAATCACCGGCAACGCGGGCCAGACCAATTACGCGGCCTCCAAGGCGGGCGTAATCGGCATGACCAAGACGGCGGCCAGAGAGCTGGCAAGCCGGGGAATTACGGTCAACGCCATTGCCCCGGGCTTTATCGAGACAGATATGACCGACAAGCTCAGCGATAAGGTGAAGGAGCAGATGAGCGGACAGATTCCACTGGGAAGATTTGGAAAACCGGAGCAGGTGGCGAAGGCGGCGGCCTTTCTGGCTTCCGATGACGCGGCCTACATCACCGGACAGGTGCTGAACGTAGACGGCGGCATGGTGATGTAACAGGGCAGACAAGAGGAGTACAGGATCAATGAAAAGACGAGTGGTTGTAACGGGACTGGGCGCAGTGACCCCCATCGGAAATACCGTACCGGAATTCTGGAAGGGAATCCGGGAGGGAAAGGTAGGAATCGGTGAGATTACCCGTTTTGATACAGAGGAATACAAGGTAAAGCTGGCGGCTGAGGTTAAGGATTTCAAGGCGGCAGACCGGATGGATCCCAAGGCGGCGAAGCGGATGGAGCCCTTTGTCCAGTACGCGGTGGCGGCGGCAAAGGAGGCCTTTGCGGACGCGGGACTCGACATGGAAAAAGAGGATCCGTTCCGGGCCGGCGTGATCGTAGGCTCCGGAATCGGCTCCCTGGAGACGGTGGAGACAGAGTATGAAAAGATTCTGAAGGGCAACGTAAAGCGGGTCAATCCCCTGATGGTGCCTAAGATGATTTCCAATATGGCCGCAGGCAATATCTCCATTCAGCTGGGACTTCGGGGCAAGTGCACCAATGTGGTGACAGCCTGTGCTTCCGGCACCCACTGCATCGGCGACGCCTTCCGGGCTATCCAGTATGACGACGCGGATATCATGCTGGCAGGCGGCGCGGAGAGCTGTATCTGTCCCACGGGCGTGGCGGGCTTCCAGGCTCTGACAGCCCTGACGACGGAGACAGACCCGGCCCGGGCGTCCATTCCCTTTGACAAGGATCGCAGCGGCTTTGTGCTGGGCGAGGGCGCAGGCGTGGTGGTTCTGGAGGAGCTTGAGCATGCCCTGAAGCGGGGCGCGCATATTTACGCGGAGGTGGCAGGCTACGGAGCCACCGGCGACGCCTTCCACATCACTTCCCCCTGTGAGGACGGAAGCGGAGCGGCCAAGGCCATGGAGCTGGCCATGCAGGAGGGCGGCGTAAAGCCGGAGCAGGTAGAGTATATCAACGCCCACGGTACGGCGACCCACCATAACGATCTCTATGAGACCCGGGCCATCCGGGCGGCTTTCGGTAAAGCGGCCGATTCGGTGGTGGTGAATTCCACCAAGTCCATGATCGGACACCTTCTGGGCGCGGCAGGCGGCGTGGAGTTCGTAGTCTGCGCCAAGGCGGTGGAGGAAAATTATATCCATCAGACCATGGGAACCCGGGAAACCGACGAAGAGTGCGATCTCAATTATGCCATCGGCGCTCCGGTGGAAAAGGAGATTCACTATGCCCTCACCAATTCGCTGGGCTTCGGCGGCCACAACGCCTGCCTGCTCATCGGAAAGTACCAGGGGTAGGAGGAAAAAAATGGAATTTGATCAGATGTTACAGCTCATTGACCGGGTCTCCGGTTCCAACCTGGACAGCTTTGTCTATGAGCAGAACGGAATGAAGCTGAAGCTGGAAAAGAAGAAGCAGAAAATACAGGTGAGCCGGGAGACCGGAAGCCTAGAGATGATAGAAGCGGCAGCGCCGGCAGAGAGTCCGGAGACCGCAGACAAAAACCCGGAAGCGGAGATGAAGAAAATCGCGTCTCCCCTGGTGGGCGTCTTTTATACCGCCCCGGCAGAGGACGCGGAACCCTTTGTAAAGCCGGGAGACCGGGTAAAGAAGGGCCAGGTGGTCGGTATCGTGGAGGCCATGAAGCTGATGAATGAGATTACCAGCGATTACGACGGCGTAATCCGCAAGGTCTGCGTGGAGAACGCAGAGGCCGTAGAGTACGGACAGCCGCTGTTTCTGGTGGAGGAGGCGTAGGAATGAAACATCTGGATATTAATGAAATCAAAAAAATCATTCCCCACCGCCACCCCTTCCTGCTGGTGGATTACATCGAGGATTACGAGCCCGGCGAATTCGCCACAGGCTATAAATGCGTCAGCTACCGGGAAGACTTTTTCGCAGGTCATTTTCCCCAGGAGCCGGTTATGCCGGGCGTGCTGACCGTGGAGGCCCTGGCCCAGGTAGGGGCGGTGG
>CAKRTY010000097.1 GCA_934402125.1 uncultured Anaerosacchariphilus sp.
GCGTAGACATTTGCCACAAAGGATATTTGAGAGTCTTGTACATGAAGAAATAGAAAATAAGAAAAAACATCGATCACTCAATAATATGTATCCTCTTTACTGGATAAACAGTAAGGCGGGTATATATCAAAATGATCGATGTTTTTTAGTAAACGTCAAATCTTGCGCCTTGACGAATTAGTTTTTATGCCACACTTTAAATGACATGAAAAAACGAATAGTTTTTTAGAGAAAGAAACTTGTCAAAGCATATTGACAACTATACTTGTCAATGCTATGATAATGATGACAAGAAAAGTTGTCAAATACAAAGGAGAACTGAACATTATGCCGTTATTAAATCGTTTAAAGGAATACCGCTCCCGGCTGAATATGAATCAGACGGAGCTGGGGAAGAAGGCGGGCGTATCCCGGCAGACGATCAGTCTGATTGAACGGGGCGATTACTCGCCGTCGGTGACATTAGCTTTGAAGCTGGCGATGATTTGTGAGGTACAGGTAGAGGATATTTTCCGGTATGAGGAGGATGGGGAAGATGAAAGAGAAGAAAACGAATAGCTATAAAAGAGCTTTGAAGATTATGGTAGTTGGCGGAGTGCTGGGCGGCATTTCCGGAGGCCTTTGTATGGCAGCAAAAACGCATGGAAGCGGATTGTATCTGAAAGAAATCATTGTGTTGATCCAAAGCATGATGGCACCGCTTCTGGGAATTATTTTTGCAGGATCTGTGATTCTGGAGGAGGGCAGTTACCGGAGGCTGAAGGCGATATGCGAAAAGCAACAGACGGCAGAGGACGAGGAATGCGACCGGTTGGAGTATGAGGAAGAGAAGGAAGGCGCTTTCGGCATGAATGTGAATGTGCTGTCCCAGATACTTTGCATTCTGGTTCTGACCTTTGGCTATTCCATGAAATATATCACAGCTGATGGCCATGCATACCGTTTTTTAGCTGCCTGCATGATCTTTGTTGTCTGTTTTATCTATGAGTATTTCTGGCAGATTCGCTACGTAAAGCTGCTTCAGAAGACCCATCCGGAGAAAAAGGGAGAACCGTCTTCGCTGAAGTTTCAGGAGCAGTGGCTGGAGAGCTGCGATGAAGCGGAGAAAGAGATCATATACCAGAGCGCTTATAAGGCTTATATGACGGTGAATCGGACAATTCCGGTTCTGCTGGTGGGAACGATGGTAGCGAATTTGTATTTTGATACAGGGATGTTTGCGGTGGTAGTAGTATCCGTTATCTGGCTGCTGACGCAGTTTACATACTCGCATTACTGTATAAAGCTGAGAGAAGCGAGGGCATTGGTCAGATAAAAGAAATCTCTTTCCCGAACACACATTTTGTGTTAGAATGGAATCCGAGGTTTGAATGTATGGAAAAGAGAACGACAATTGGAATCCTGGCCCATGTGGACGCAGGAAAGACAACTTTGGCAGAAACCATGCTTTACCGGTGCGGCGCTATTCGGAAGGCGGGCCGCGTGGATCATGGCGACGCCCATATGGATACCCACAGTCTGGAGCGGGCCAGAGGCATTACGATTTTTGCAAGCCAGGCCCAGCTGCAGCTAGGAGGCTGGAAAGCAGCGCTCTTAGATACGCCGGGGCATGTGGATTTTTCCGCAGAGATGGAACGCACCCTCTGGGTGCTGGACTACGCCATTCTGGTAATTAACGGTGCGGACGGCGTGCAGGCTCATGTGAGGACGTTGTGGAAGCTTCTGAAGCAGTACCGGATTCCAGTTTTCTTATTTGTGAATAAAATGGATCAGCCCGGAACGGATCGGGCGGCGCTCCTGGCGGAGCTGAAGGATGCTCTGGACGGACGCTGCGTGGATTTTACGGCGGATCGTGCAGAGGCGGATATCTGGGAGGATGCGGCAGTCTGCGATGAGACTTTGCTGGAAGAGTTTCTGGAGCAGGGAACATTACGTATAGAAAGTATCGCTCATAAGATAAAGGAGCGGCAGCTTTACCCCTGTTATTTTGGATCCGCTCTGAAAGATGAAGGCGTGCAGGAATTCCTGGACGCCATGGCGCTTTATATGGAACCGCACACGTATCCGGCAGAATTCGGCGCGCGTGTATACAAGATTGGCCGGGACGAGCAGGGCAACCGCCTGAGTTATCTGAAGGTAACGGGGGGAAGTCTGAAAGTCAAGCAGTTGATCAGCGGAGAGCAGGACGGAGAATCCTGGGAAGAAAAGGCGGATCAGATTCGTCTCTATTCCGGCAACAGCTATGAAGCAGTGCAGGAAGCCCCCGCAGGGACGGCCTGCGCAGTGACCGGGCTTTCCCGTACCTGGGCAGGGGAAGGCCTGGGAGCGGAAGAGCGGGGACCGGTACCGGCGCTGGAACCGGTTCTGACTTATCAGCTGCTGCCGCCGGAAGGCTGTAATCTTCATGAGCTTTTGCAGAAGCTGCGCCGTCTGGAGGAAGAACTTCCGGAGCTGCATGTGGTCTGGAGGGAAGAGCTTTCCGAGATTCATGTGCGTGTGATGGGCGAGGTACAGATAGAGATTCTGAAGAGCCTGATGCAGGAACGCTTCGGCGTTCCGGTAGAGTTTGGAGCAGGCAGTATTGTATACAAGGAAACGATTGAAGACACCGTAGAGGGTGTAGGACATTTTGAACCGCTGCGCCATTACGCTGAGGTACATCTGCTTCTGGAGCCCGGAGAGCCGGGAAGCGGACTGGTATTTGACAGCTGCTGCAGCGAAGACGTGCTGGATCGCAACTGGCAGCGGCTGATCTTGACCCATCTTTCGGAACGGAGCCATCCTGGGGTATTGATCGGAGCGGAGATTACCGATATGAAGATTTCTCTGGCAGCCGGAAGAGCCCATGCCAAGCATACGGAGGGCGGCGATTTCCGGCAGGCCACCTACCGGGCGGTGCGTCAGGGGCTGATGCAGGCGAAAAGTGTGCTTCTGGAGCCGTTTTATGAGTTCCGGCTGACTGTCCCGGCAGACAAGCTGGGCCGGGCTATGACAGATATTCAGAAGATGTCCGGTACATTTTCAGAACCGGAGAATGAGAACGGACGCATGGTACTGTCCGGAACTGCTCCCGTATCGCGGATGCAGGGCTACGCGGCAGAGGTGACTGCCTATACCAGAGGCGAGGGGCAGCTGTCCTGTGCGCTTAAGGGCTATGGCCCCTGCGGCAATGCGGAGGAGATCATTGCTGCCGCAGGCTATGATTCGGAAGCGGACGTCCAGAATCCCACCGGTTCGGTGTTCTGTGCCCATGGCGCAGGCTTTTATGTACCCTGGAATCAGGTTTTTTCCTATATGCAGGTGGACAGTGTTCTGCGGCCGAAGAAGGATCCGGGGGAAGCGGGGCTTGAGACTGCCAGACGAAGCAGGTCTTCTCTGGGAGCAGCAGATCCAAAGGAGCTGGACGAGATATTCGAGCGTACCTATGGACCGATCCGGCGTGACCGTCAGGGCGTAGGCCGTGTGGAACGAAGCTTCCGAAAGGAATCGGACGAGGAAGGAATCCGGAAAATCAGGTTCCGGAAGAAGGAAAAGGAATATCTTCTGGTGGACGGCTATAATATTATCTTTGCCTGGGAGGATCTGAAGGCGCTTTCGGAAGTGAATCTGGAGTCTGCCCGTGGGAAGCTGATGGATATTCTCTGCAATCTGCAGGGAGCCCTGGGCTGTACGCTGATTCTGGTCTTTGACGCTTATCGCGTGGAAGGGGGAACCCGGGAAATTTTTCGGTACCATAATATTCATGTGGTGTATACAAAAGAAGCTGAGACGGCGGACCAGTATATTGAGAAGACGGTTCATGAAATAGGAAGGAAATACCAAGTAACGGTAGCTACCTCCGACGGCCTGGAGCAGGTGATTATTATGGGACAGGGCGCGGCAAGGCTTTCTGCCTCGGGTCTTCGGGAGCTGGTGGAGCTGACCGGAAATGAGCTTCGGGAAAGTCTGGAGCAGAAGCCGGTGGGCACAAAGAATTACCTGTTTGAAAATCTGTCTGACGAGGTCCGAAGCTGGATAGAAGAAATGATGTCAGCAGAAGAATGAGAAAAAATCAGATTCAGGAGTGAAGGATTACATGAATAAAAAAGAAATTGCGGAGATAAAGAAGCAGTTTACGCCCCAGAACTGTGCGCTGACCAGACTCTGCGCCTGTTATGTGGATGGAGAGAAGAATAAAAAGAGCGAGATGAAAGAGGCGTTTCTTTCCCAGTCCGAGGAAGAATGCTTTAAATATTTTGAAATTTTCAGAAAGAGCCTGTCCGGTACGGTGGGGAAAAATCTGGTAAATCTGGAGTTTCCGCTGGAAACGGAGCTGGAAGGCGGGCAGCAGGAGTTTTTACGGAAGCTTCGGGACAGCAAGCTGAAGGACGATGTACTTCTGGAGCAGTTCTATGACAAGATCATAGAAAACTATGAATATGGAGAGAATTACCTGATTTTACTGGTACACGGTATGTATGACGTGCCGGGCAAGTCCTCAGACAATGAGGAGATGTTTGACGCTTCCGATGAGGTGTACGAGTATCTGCTCTGTACCATCTGCCCGGTAAATCTGGCCAAGGCAGGCTTAAGCTATGACGCGGAGAGCAACCGCTTTGGTTCTAGGGTAAGGGATTGGCTGGTAGAGCTTCCCATGGCGGGCTTTCTGTTCCCGGCATTTCAGGATCGCAGTACAGATCTGCACGGCATGCTTTATTATTCCAAAAATGCGGAAGAATTGAAGGACGACTTTGTAGAGGGAATGTTTGGCTGCGGTACGCCATTGACTGCCGCGGATCAGAAGGATACCTTCAACGCTATGATTGAGGAAACCCTGGGTGAGGAGTGCGATTACGAGGCAGTCCGGAATATCCATGAGAAGCTGTATGAGATGGCGGAGGAAAAGAAGGATGAGCCGGAGCCCCTGGTGCTGAGTAAGGCCGAAGTGAAGCATCTCTTTGCCGAAAGCGGCGTGAAGGCAGAGAAAATGGAAGAACTTGAGGAGCGCTATGAGGAATCGGTGGGAGCCAATACGGAATTTCTGGCATCCAATGTGATGAATACGCGAAAATTTGAGATTAAGGCGCCGGATGTGGTGATTCAGGTAAATCCGGAGCGTGCGGATCTGGTGGAGACACGGATCATCAACGGAAGAAAATGTCTGGTGATTCCGGTGGATGACCGGGTGGAGGTAAATGGAATCTCCGTCCTTACGATGGGACGTTCCGGACAGGAAGAGGAAGGTTGGGAATAGAATGCGGGAACAGCTGACAAAGCAGGATGTGGAAAAAATCCAGCAGGAGATAGAACATCGGAAGCTGGTGGTGCGGAAAGAAGCGATTGAAGCAGTCAAGGAAGCGCGCGCCCATGGAGATTTGAGTGAAAATTTTGAGTATTACGCAGCAAAGAAGGATAAGAACCAGAATGAAAGCCGGATTCGTTATCTGGAGAGAATGCTGAAGACTGCCCGGGTGATAGAAGATCATTCCGGCGCAGACGAGGTAGGTATGGATACAAAGGTTGTGCTATACTATGAAGACGAGGACGAAACGGAAGAAGTGAAAATCGTCACCTCTATCCGGGGAAATTCCCTGGAGGGCCGTATCAGCATCGAGTCACCGCTGGGCAAAGCGCTTCTGGGTCATAAAGTGGGTGACCGGGTTCACGTGCAGGTGGGAAACGGCGGTTATGAGGTACAGATTTGTTCTATTGACAAAGATGGCGGCGAGGACGAAGGGATCCGGAAATTCTGACGGCCGGCTCTTATGCAGTTGATAAAATACAAAGAAAAATGGGGATAGGTTATGAATAGGACAACCATGGTTCCGTTTGTAAAATGGGCCGGAGGTAAGCGGCAGATGTTGGAGCAGCTCTATATCCGTATGCCGGAAACGTATAATACGTATTATGAGCCCTTTACGGGCGGGGGAGCGTTGGTGCTTTCCCTGGCTCCGGAAGGAGCCCATATGAATGATATCAATCAGGAACTGGTTCACACCTACAGGGCGATTCGTGATCACCTGGACGCCATTCTGGAAAGGCTGATGGAATTGGATAAGGTTACCTGTACCCGGGAATTTTATTATGAAATGCGCAGCCGTTACAATGAGAAGCGTCTTGGCGGATCCTATGATACGGAGATGGCTGCGTTATTTATATATCTGAATAAGCATTGCTTTAACGGTCTGTACCGGGTAAACGCCAGGGGGGAATTTAACGTACCCTGGAACCAGAAGCAGTCGGTGCGCTCCATGGATATGGAAAATATCAAGGCGATTTCTGCATATCTGAAATCCGTGACCATTACCTGTCAGGATTTTGAAGAAGCACTTTCCGATGTAAAGGAAGGGGATTTCGTTTATTTCGATAGTCCCTACGCCCCGTTGAATCCTACTTCCTTTGATTCCTATAC
>CAKRTY010000098.1 GCA_934402125.1 uncultured Anaerosacchariphilus sp.
CCCCAGTCCCTGAACGTTATGCAGTACATCGCATACGCTCAGAGAGGTGAGTATGAGAAGTGCGCCGAGGAATCCTTCGACTGCATCGGCTGCGGTATCTGTACCTCCCGCTGTCCGGCAGGCATTTCCCACCCCATGGTAGGCGTGCTGGCCAGAAGACTGACCGGAAAGTACATTGCGCCCAAGGCAGAGCACCTGGAGCAGCGTGTGGAGGATATCCATCATGGAGCCTTTGACGAGCTGATTGAGCAGATTATGCAGAAGCCTATCGAGGAAATGAAGGAACTGTACAACAACCGAGAGATTGAGAAATAGGAGGGGAGCGGACTATGTATACAGCGGAAATGCTGGAATCTATTAAAAAAGTAGAGGCCACAAGAGCACAGCGTATCGGCGTGGAGCCCAGAAGAATGACAGCAGAGGAAAAGGACGCGCTTCTTAAGGAATTCCATCCGGATTACCGGGAGGATGGATTCCAGGAGATCAAGGTCGGCCCCAATAAGGGCGAAAAGGCTCCCTATGAGCTTGGAACCCTGCTCCATTCCAACAGCCGGATTTTAAATGTACCGATTGATCTGGATAACGTGGATTATGATGTGGATGTTCTGATCATCGGCGGCGGCGGAGCCGGTTCTTCCGCGGCTATCGAGGCACATGAGGCAGGCGCCAACGTTATGATGGTGACCAAGCTTCGGATCGGTGACGCCAACACCATGATGGCAGAGGGCGGTATCCAGGCTGCGGATAAGGAAAATGATTCTCCCCAGCAGCATTATCTGGATGCCTTCGGCGGCGGACATTTCGCGGCAAGACCGGAGCTTTTGCGCCGTCTGGTTATGGAAGCGCCGGACGCCATCCAGTGGCTCAATGACCTGGGCGTTATGTTTGATAAGGACAAGGACGGCCGGATGATTACCACACACGGCGGCGGAACATCCAGAAAGAGAATGCACGCCTGCAAGGATTATTCCGGAGCGGAGATTATGCGTGTTCTTCGGGACGAGGTATGGAACCGTCAGATTCCGGTGGTAGATTTTACCGCAGCTGTAGAGCTGATTAAGGATGACAAGGGACAGGTGGCAGGCGCTGTTCTCCAGAATATGGAAACCGGAGAGTACAAGGTGGCGAGAGCCAAGACCGTTATCATTGCTACCGGCGGAGCAGGAAGACTGCATTATCAGCACTTCCCCACCTCCAATCATTACGGAGCAACCGCCGACGGACTGGTGATGGGCTATCGTGCGGGAGCGCCGCTTTTGTACCAGGATACGATTCAGTATCACCCCACCGGAGCAGCTTACCCGGCGCAGATCTTCGGCGCGCTGGTTACAGAGAAGGTCCGTTCCGTAGGCGCAATGCTGATCAATGTGGATGGCGAGGCCTTTATGCATCCGCTGGAGACCCGCGACGTGTCCGCAGCCTCCATTATCCGGGAGTGTACGGCCAGAGGCAAGGGTGTTCCCACGCCGACCGGCTATGGTATCTGGCTGGATACCCCGATGATTGAGATGATTCACGGCGAGGGTACCATCGAAAAGAGAATTCCGGCTATGCTTCGTATGTTCCTGAACTACGGTATCGATATGAGAAAGCAGCCGATTCTGATTTACCCGACCCTTCATTATCAGAACGGCGGTCTGGAGATCGGCGGCGAGGGCTTCACCAAGGTAATCCCGAATCTGCTGGTAGCCGGCGAGGCGGTAGGCGGTATCCACGGAAGAAACCGTCTGATGGGCAATTCCCTTCTGGATATCATTGTATTTGGCCGCAACGCAGGTAAGGCTGCAGCCCGCAAGTGCAAAGAGGTAGAGCTGGGAACGATGAATCTTAATCATCTTAAGAGCTATGCACAGGAGCTGGAAAAGGCAGGACTGCATACAAACGAGGTTTCTCCGATGTTGCTGCCCAACTATACCTTCGGTATGCCGAAGTAAGAGAAGCAGACGGAAAATGACAGCAATTGGGGGTTGTGCTATGGGGATTATTACATGGTTTCAGGAGTCCGTACTATCGAATACGCTGATGATGGTGTTTCTGATTGCCGTTATCGGTTATCTGGTAGGAAGTATTAAAATCTGCGGCCTTGAGCTGGGGACCGCCGGCATTTTGCTGGTGGCCCTGGTCTTCGGCCACTTTGGAGTAGAGATTCCCTCCCTGGTGCGGGAGCTGGGATTGATTTGTTTTGTAACCTCGGTAGGCTTTATTGCCGGACCGAAATTTTTCCGGAATTTTAAAAATAACGCCACGTCCTATATTTTACTGGGTATTCTGGTTATCGGCGCGGGCGCGCTGACCTGTGTGGCCGTGATTAAGATTTTTGGAATTCCGGTGGATATCAGCGTAGGTATGATGACCGGCGCGCTTACCAGTACGCCGGGACTGGCGGCAGCCCTGGAGGCGACCGGATCTGACGCGGCCTCTGTAGGCTATGGCATCGCGTATCCCTTCGGCGTTGTGGGCGTGGTGCTTTTTGTCCAGCTGGTTCCCAAAATTCTGCATACGGATATGGCGGCAGAGCGGGCAAAGTTCGAGGCTGCCGCAGGCGTGGATGTGGCGGAGTTTCATAAGACCAAGAAGGAAGATTTATTCTATGCGGACAGTATGGGATTCTTCCCGTTTTCCCTGGCCATTGCCTTTGGTATCATTCTGGCGAAGATTGAAATCCCCCTTCCGGGCGGCGCGGTCTTTTCCCTGGGTACTTCAGGCGGTCCGCTGATCGCAGGACTGATTCTGGGTCATTTCGGTCATTTCGGAAAATTGAGCGTACAGGTGGAGAAGCATGTCCTGGAATGCTTAAGAGAGTTCGGTCTTGCCCTGTTCCTTTTGGGAGCGGGAACCCAGGCGGGTGCGGGCTTCATCGAGATCCTGAAGGAGCACGGGGCGCTATTGTTCCTGTATGGCGCGCTGATGACGCTGGTGCCCATGCTGCTGGGCTACATCTTTGCGGTAAAGGTTCTGCATCTGTCCCTGTTTAACTGCCTGGGCTCTATCTGCGGCGGTATGACCAGTACGCCGGCTCTGGGAACCCTGATTCGTGTAACCGAGACCGACGATGTGGCCAGCGCTTACGCGGCCACCTATCCCATTGCCCTGGTGGCGGTGGTTCTGGCCAGCCAGTTTATCAGCCTGCTGTTATAAGAATAGGATAAGGCTATCAATACATAAAACCTATCAATTTGTGTTATAAATCAGGATGTGTTATAGTACCTATATGGAGGTGAAGTATCATGCGTGAAATTAAGGCTTCAGAAATTACAGATGTAGTAGAACGTCTGTGTATCAAGGCCAACGAAGAACTGCCGGAGGATATCAAGGGAGCTATCCGCCGCTGCAGAGCATGTGAAGACTGGGAGACAGCCCAGGGGGTATTAGACAAAATTATCGAGAACTTTGAAATTGCCGGAGAAGAGCACGTACCCATCTGCCAGGATACAGGTATGGCCTGTGTATTCCTGGAGATCGGTCAGGACGTACATATCGTAGACGGCGATCTTAGAGAGGCGGTAGACGAGGGCGTCCGCCGCGGTTATGACAAGGGATATCTCCGGAAATCCGTTGTAAAGGATCCGGTACGCCGCGGCAATACCGGCGACAATACGCCGGCTATGCTGTATACGGAGATCGTTCCGGGCGAGCAGATCAAAGTAACCGTAGGGCCCAAGGGCTTCGGAAGCGAAAATATGAGCGCTATCCGGATGTTCAAGCCCTCTGCGGGAATTGAGGGAATCAAGAGCTTTATTCTGGAGACCGTGGAGGCAGCAGGACCGAATCCCTGTCCGCCCATGGTAGTAGGCGTAGGTATCGGAGGAACCTTCGATAAATGCGCGCTGCTGGCAAAAAAAGCCCTGATGCGCAATACCGAGGAGCCCAATCCGGATCCCTATTACGCAGATCTGGAAAAAGAAATGCTGGAGAAAATCAATGAGCTTGGTATCGGACCCCAGGGCTTTGGCGGAAAGACCACCGCTCTGGCTCTGAACATTGAGACTATGCCGACCCATATTGCAGGCATGCCCTGTGCAGTCAATATCAACTGTCATGTAACACGCCACAAGACGGAGGTGATTTAATATGGAAAGACATATTCAGCTGCCTTTGACGGAGGAACTTGCAAAAACCTTACACGCGGGCGACAGCGTGTATCTGACCGGAACCATCTATACCTCAAGAGACGCGGGCCATAAGCGGATGTGCGAGGCTCTCGCAAGAGGGGAAAAGCTTCCCTTTGATCCCACAGACGCTACGATTTATTATGTGGGACCGACTCCGGCGAAGCCGGGTCAGGTTATCGGAAGTGCCGGACCGACTACCAGCGGCCGTATGGACGCTTACGCGCCGACCATGATGAGCGTGGGCGCGAGAGGTATGATTGGAAAGGGCGCCAGACTTCCGGAAGTGGTGGAAGCCATGAAGAAGTATCACGGTGTTTACTTTGGGGCGATCGGAGGAGCGGGGGCTCTTCTGGCGAAGTGTATCAAAAAATGTGAGCTGATCGCATACGAGGATCTGGGCGCGGAAGCACTCCGGAAGCTCTATGTAGAAGACATGCCGCTCGTAGTCATTATTGACAGCGAGGGTAAAAATCTGTATGATGAGGGAAAAACAGCCTATCTGGCTAGTAAAAAGAACTAGAACGAAAGGACGGTTTTTCTACGATGTCTCTGATTCATGAAACAGAACAGGAAAAACAAATGTCCGAAGCCTTCGTGAACAGCGCCTTTCTGGCGCTGTCCGGAGGCTTTCAGGACGCTTATACCTATTTTACAAGAGAGGAAGTATTTTCCAATGCCCAGACCGGAAATGTGGTGCTGATGAGCCAGCATTTCATGTGCGGCCAATGGCTGGAGGGACTGCGGTATCTGTTCCCGATTCTGGCCTTCGCGGTAGGCGTCTGGGTGGCCGAGCAGATTCAGGGCCGGTTCCGCTACGCAAAGCGGCTTCACTGGCGGCAGGGAATCCTGCTTCTGGAAATCATCATTTTATTTGTGGTGGGCTTCATTCCCACAAGTCTTGACATGGCTGCGACGGCTCTGGTATCCTTTGCCTGCGCCATGCAGGTACAGACCTTCCGAAAGGTCAACGGCTATTCCTATGCCAGCACCATGTGCATCGGCAATCTCCGCAGTGGTATTGCGGCGCTCTCCGGCTATGTGCGGGAGCACAAATCCTCCCAGGCGGAACAGATGCTTTATTATTTCGGCATTATTTTTCTGTTTGACCTGGGCGCGGGACTTGTCGGCGTCATGTCCATGCATGCGGCTATCGGAATCCGGGCTATCTGGGTATCCTGTGTGCTGCTGCTCATCAGCTTCGGCCTGATGTTTATCGATAAGCCGAAGGTATCGTAACGGATAAAAATGCGGCGTAAGAAGGAGATGGAAAAATGGCAAAGAAAGAAAAGGAAATTAAGACCAACGCCATGCGGCTTCTGGAGCAGAAGAAGATTTCCTATATGGTACATACTTACGATGGTGAAGAGTTCCATGACGGCGTCAGTGTAGCGGATATGCTGGGTCAGCCCCATGAGATTGTATACAAGACTCTGGTGACGGTAGCGAAGAGTAAGGAACACTACGTATTCGTGATTCCCATCGAGGCAGAGCTGGATCTGAAGAAGGCGGCCAGGGCTGTCCATGAGAAATCCATCGAAATGCTGCCCCTAAAGGATCTGACCGATCTGACCGGATATGTCCGGGGCGGCTGCACCTGTATCGGTATGAAGAAGCAATTTCCGGTGGTTCTGGACGAAAGCGCGAAGCAGTTTCCGGCCATCATGGTCAGCGGCGGACGACGGGGCTCCCAGATGGAGGTAAACCCAGAGGATCTAATGCGGGCGGCGAACGGCAACTTTGCGGATGTGATTATAGAAGAGCAAAATTAAAATTTTTATTCTACAAAAGGACATGTGAAAAACTTTCAGTTTTCATAGGTCCTTTATTTTTGCTCAGTCTGGCTTGTTTACGGAATATGTATATGATTTGGACGGCAACATAGATTGACAACCGCTTTCC
Organism: uncultured Anaerosacchariphilus sp.; assembly: GCA_934402125.1. Taxonomy (GTDB): domain Bacteria; phylum Bacillota; class Clostridia; order Lachnospirales; family Lachnospiraceae; genus Laedolimicola. Next base: position 6,012 of record CAKRTY010000098.1, read on the forward strand.
GGTGTTTTACAGTTAATCATAAAAGGGAGTTCTGCTTTATAAGGGTTGTGACCCGGAGCGTGACAGCGTAATATTACCGTGAGAAAGGAGAATGTATATGAGGTTTTTGCATCTGGGCGATCTTCACCTGGGCAAATCACTGGGGGAATTTGACCTGATCGAGGATCAGAAATATATACTGGATCAGATTCTTGGTATAGTTCGGGAAAAATCAGTGGATGCGGTGTTGATTGCCGGAGATGTGTATGACAAAACGATTCCCAGCGAGGCAGCCATCAATCTGCTGGATTATTTTCTGTACCGTTTATCAGAGACGGGGGCGAAGACATTTCTGATCAGTGGAAACCATGATTCGGATGATCGACTGAATTATGG
>CAKRTY010000099.1 GCA_934402125.1 uncultured Anaerosacchariphilus sp.
TCCATGCCCTGCTCCGCGTAGATAAGTCCAGAAGGGCCGCAGCCAAGTTCGGACAGATGGAGCAGATGGTTATCGATATGCTGGATCAGATCATGAATAACCGGAACATCGCCCTGGATATGTCGGTGCTCAGGTTCCCCACCGACGCGCCGGCCCTGCACATCTATCTGGGCGGCGATATGGGCTTCTGCGGAAACCTGAACTCTCTGGTCAAGGGACGCTGCCAGGAGTACGAGAAGAACGGCGGCAGCGTGGAACGGATCATCGTGGGCAAGAAGCTGAAGCGGTATGAGGACCCGTCCGTGATCCTGGAGATGAGCCGTGAGGAATACATGGAGGATCATCAGGCGATTCTGGATATTCTGGCCCAGGGTATCACACAGAAGCGGTATTCCGAGATCCGGTTGATTTACAATCATTACCGGAATGCGTCTGAGATTGATTTTGAAGATAAGGCAATCCTGCCGCTTCCCAGGGGACTCATCGGAGATCAGGCGTATCTGGACGACTTTGTCTGGGAGGGAGATCCCCAGGAAATGCTGCAGGATCTGCTGATTCTGTATCTGACCTATGAGCTGGAGATCGCAGGACATGTGTCAGCCGCGGCGGAGAATCTGACCCGCCAGAACGTGACCACGGAGTCCCTGAAGCGTATCGACGAGCGGGAGGAGGAACGCCGCCGGATAGAGCGCAAGGAGCGCAAGGCGGAAGAATTCTCCAAGGTTCTCGATAACTTTACAAGGCTGCGGAATTATTAGGCAGGGAAAGGATAAGAAAATGAGTGAATGTGTCGGTAAAATCGTAGCGGTATCCGAGCTGAATGTACAGATCCTGGTGGATCCGTCCAAAAAGGTAGAGCTTAGGGATATCCTCTATGTAGACTATAAAGGAAAAAGATATACCTTCGAGGCTGAGGAAGCGGAGCGGAGCGTCATTCATGCCCTTCCCTTCCAGAATATCGCGGGCCTTCGGAAAGGGCTGGACGTATGGAAGGCAGATAAGGGCCTGTCCATGCAGTACAACGACGAGATTCTGGGTAAGGTCTTTGACGCTTACGGCCACCTGATTGACGATAATACCATTCAGGAAGAGAAGACCAGAGGCGTCTACGACCGGAAGCTGGAACTGAAGGAGATCAATGTCAACGGCGGAAACCTGTGGACCGGAATCAAGGTGCTGGATTTCTTCGCACCCATGCAGAAGGGCTATAAGATGGGCTTCCTGGGCGGCGCAGGCGTAGGCAAAACCGTCCTGATCAAGGAGCTGATCCACAACGTGTATACAGGACTGAACTCCAATTCCATCTTCGTCGGCGTCGGCGAGCGTTCCCGTGAGGGCCGCGAGCTTTACGACGAGATGAAGGAGGCCGGACTTCTGGATAAGATGACCGTCGTATTCGGACAGATGGGCGACAACTCCGCGGCCCGGAGCCGCGCGGTATTCTCCGGTCTGACGGCGGCCGAGTATCTCCGTGACGAGAAGGGACAGGACGTGCTTCTCTTCGTAGACAATATCTACCGTTACGTGCAGGCCATGTCCGAGATCAACGCGGAGCTGTCCCGTGTACCCATCGAGAACGGCTATCCGGCCAATATCGATTCAGCGGTAAGCCAGGTGGAGGAGCGTATCAACTCCATTCCCAAGGGATCTATCACCTCCTTCCAGGCCATCTATATTCCGGCCGATGATCTGACAGACGCGGCAGTGCAGACCATCCAGGCCCATCTGGACGGCCAGATCGTACTGGACCGTAAGGTGGCAGAGAAGGGTCTGTATCCGGCGGTAGACGTATTTAAGACAAGCTCCCGTATGGTGGACGTGGAGAAGGTAGGAGAGCGCCACTACAACCTGGTAGAGGCAGTCCTGAAGTATTACTCCCGTTACCGGGATCTGGAGGAGATCATCGCGGTTCTGGGTATCGAGGAACTGTCCAGCCAGGATAAGAAGATCTTCTACCGGACCAGAAAGCTTCGGAATTACTTTACCCAGCCCATGTTCGTAGCAGAGCAGTTTACCGGTATCCCGGGACAGTCTGTGGCGATTGAGGACGTATTGAATGATGTGGAGAAGATTCTCACCGGCGTCTATGACGACGTAGATGAGGCGGCGTTCTCCTATATCGGAAAAATTACCTTTTAAGGACGAGGAGACAGGATATGGAGAAAAAGGAGACAGTCAGGCAGGAAGCAGTGATCCGGGTGCAGATCAGCAGTGTGGAAAACGGGCTGGAGGAATATTCTGAGGTCAGCTTTATCCGAATCAGGAGCAAGCGCTATACACTGCTCATTATGCGGGATTATATGCCCGTCATCGGCGAGATAGAGGGCGATATCACCATTTCCTGCAAGGAACGGGAGATAGAAAAAAAGGGAATTCACGGTTATTTTACCCATAACCACAATCATTTTTCACTGATGGTAGGAGGAACACAAGATGTTGCTGAATAATGTTCTGGCGGGCATTCTTTCAATTAAATATTATATTGTGGGGAGTGTTCTGGCAGCGCTGGCAATGAGTGTTCTTGTCCTGACCATCGGATCCAGGAGAAAGAAGGGGCTTGCCGTATATGGCTGGCAGGCCCTGTTCTTCAATCTGTCCCTCATGGAGTGTATGCTGCTGGCGGCGCTGATCTCCCAGATGATCTTCGTGGTGACGGGGGCGTTTGGGAATACCAGAATCACTCCGGTGACAGGAGGCGCATTCGCGGTACTGGCAGCGGCGGCCTGCGCGCTGGAACGGAAGGCGGCGGGCCTGGTGGAGCAGGCAGTGTTCACTGTGATGGCCCTGGCGGCCATGACGGCAGGCAACCTGCTGCGGGACTTTATGGCAGATACGGGCTTCAGCCTCTATATGATGGCCGTCTATGTACTTCTGCTTATTTTTGAGATACAATACGCGCTTTATCATCTGGTAAAGGGCTTGGAAAGGATGACAGCAGACCATGAAGGATAGAAAAATCAGTTTAAACATCAACAGAAAAGCGGTTATCATTTTCCTGATCGTATTATTTGCGGCGGCAGCCGTGGTATGGGCGGTATTTGTAGCCCTGAAGAAGCAGGAATCCACGGGAATTGCCGACGGAGCCTGGTATTACGCAGTGGACGAGAAAACGGTATTCCCGAAAGGATCCTCCCTGCACAGAAAAGACGATGTTACAACAGTGAAAAACAGCGGACATGAGTACAGTCTGGGCAGCACCATGATTTATGAGGAGAATGGGGAGACAATGCTGTTTCAGACAGATATGCTCTGGTACGACAGGAATACGGACTATCAGAAGAAGATTGCGTATTTTACACGCATGCGTAAAGATGGAAATAAATGGGAACTCACCAAGGGACATTCCAAAAAGGAAGTCGAAGGGGGATTCCTGTATGATAACGGAGATCTGTATGTGCTTCTGGAGAGCGCGGAGCTAATGAGCGATGCAGGAAGCATGAGCCTGGACGCAGGTACGGTATTGACCTGTACCTTTAACGGCGACGTACAGATCATAGATGCCAACGGCGGCTGCACACTGCTTGAGCAGCCCGGAGATAACCTGGTGGTAACATTTTCCAACGGCTGCTATCTGAAGCCGCTGGCAGATACCTACTGTCAGGCCAACGGAACCTGGAGACTTCTTTTTACCTCCATGTCTGTGGTTCCGGAGCTTTAAGGGGAGGAGGAGAAAGCTGTTATGAAAAAGACACTGAAGGATATGAGAATACTGCTGCTTCTGGCAGTAGCCATCGGCGGCGCTCTGGCAGCCATGTATTTCTATCAGATGAAGGTACTGACCCATCTGACGGAGAATGCGGCCGTGGTAACGGACAGCGGCGTATTCCGGACCCTGAAAAACGGAACAGGGGAAGAGGGACAGAAGCTGGAGCTGACCGAGGTATCGGATCAGGATCCGGTTTATCTGCGTCTGGGCTCCATGTACGTGGGAGCAGATAAGATCGAAGCAGACGCTTCTCTCCCGTTTTATGTAAACAACGGCGGGTCGGTGCTGTTCCTGCTGAACAACGCGTCCCTGTACAACGAAGAATTCGAGACGCTGGACAGCTTCACCGGTATGTACCTGGCTGACGGCATGACTTATAACTATGACAAAACCCAGGCTGACGACGACAGCTTTCTGTTCGCGCGCCTGTCCAACGGACTGATCCTGAACGCCCGTCCGATGACGGTAAAGATCCCGGGTCAGACCTACGTACTGCCGGCGAACAGTATTCTCTATATGGACGAGACAACCCTGAATTTCTATCGGAATGAGGGGGAAGATCTGTCCTTTGGAAAAGTGATGTCCACCTCCATGGCGGAAGTGACCATCGCAGACAAGACCTACAGCTATGACGAGCTTCTGCAGAAGCTGGATCTGGTAAACGGAAAAGGCAGCTCGGATCTGAATCCCCAGGGTGACGGGAAGGACGCGGAGACTCTGGTTCCGGAGGAGGGCGATATAACCGGGGCAGATAAGTCCCAGAGCGACAATGACGTAAGAGAAGACGACAGCGACGAGGAGCAGGTGAAGGAGGAGTATCCGCTGAAGCCCGGAAAGGATCAGGCGGCCTCCAATCAGGCGGCGGATCAGGGTAGCTCTTCCGATTCCGCTTCCGGAAAAACCGATTCCGACAGCGCAGGAAGCTCTTCCTCCAATGGCAATAGCGGAACGAACAACAGCGGCTCCGCCGCAGGCGCGGCAGGCAGCTCCGGCAGCGGCAGCAGCGAGGGCAGCGGCACAGAGAGCGGAGACGGTACCGGGGATAAGACGGACAACGGCCCCAGCGTTCCGGGAGAAGCGGTGAAGATTCCCTTTGTGGTGCCCACAGGAGAGCTGACGGGACTGACAACGGATATCTACAGCCTGTCCGGCACACTGAGCCTGAAGGATCCCTCCATGGCCCTGAAGCGTGTGACCCTGGAGCTTTACTGGGTTCCGGCCAATGAGGACGGCAGCTCCGCAGGCAACGTATCGGATAAGGACAAATATCAGCTGATGTACCGCCGTACCTATAAAGCGGCAGGAAATTTCACGATCGATAATTTACCGCCGGATACGACGATTTATGTGAAGGGAAATCTGACCTATTATACGGAGGGACTGGAGACAAAGACCATTACCTTCTATGACAGCTTTGAAAATCGTGTGACTACCAAATCCATGGACACCATGGATCCGGTTTACGTGGCTTTTCAGCCCTCTGAGCCGGGCGAGCATTATCTGCAGAATCAGATTCAGATCTATGATCTGCGGATCTCCGGCCCTAACCAGAATGTGGTAAAGAAGATCAACAAGGCTATCGTACATATCAAGACCTACGATCGCAATGACAGCAGCAGTAAGGTGACAGGAGAGAGCAAGGCGCTGACCATGAGCTCTCTGGTTCTGGACCGCAATTATCTGTACAAGGAGGGCGCGGATTACCTGTCGGATATGAAGCAGTTCAGTATCCCGGCCAATTCCAGGGTGGAATATACCATCGAGTTCTACGACCTGTTCGGAAACCGGCTGACCAATATCGAAAATGGTTATCAGGAAAATCAGGTCCAGGAGGGCCAGAACAGCTTGAGCGTAGTAGGCGGAAAGGGAAGCTACCCGGCGTCCGGTACCAGCTACACTTGCCGTATGCTGCCTACCGTCACAGCAATTACCGTTACCAATGAGAATAAAGTGGAAGGTATCGATAAGCTGCGGTTCCAGATTTCTGTAAATGACAGACACAAGGCGCTGAAGGAAGGCACAGAGATTATCCTGAAGCTGTATCAGGGAGAAGCGACCGAAAAGAACCTGAAAGAGACAAAGACCATTCCTGCGGATAACTTCAGCTCCACACAGGACGTAACCTTTGCGAACCTGACGGCAGGAGAGCAGTATCAGCTTCTGGTTTACGGAGATTATGATCTGCAGGATAATTACGGTCTGCAGGAGAAGGCGCTGCTGGGTACAGTGAACGCGTCCACCATCTCTTTGAGCGCCTATGGCCGTGTAAATTACAGCATGACGGCGTCTCATGTGAAGACACAGACAGAGACGGAAGAAACGGGAACCGTCTACGAGTCTGCCACGGCGCAGCAGGTAAACACCCAGATTAACTTCCGGACCACAGAGCCGGGACTTTTTACCAACGGCTTTGTGGATGCCATTCAGATGGCGTTTACCAAGACGGGAACCAATGAGAAGGTCTTTACCGGAGATCTGAAGAAGGAGCGTCTGGAGGAGCTGAAAGTAAAGGGAAAGGGCCAGGCGGGCTCTGTGCAGACCAGCTTTACGCTGGATCAGATCTTTGGGGACGACTATAAATGGGCAGATAAGAAGAACCCGGAGCCGACGGTGAGCCTG
>CAKRTY010000100.1 GCA_934402125.1 uncultured Anaerosacchariphilus sp.
GATCAGGTCAATGTAGGCGATGTTCTCTTTACATATGAAACAGATAAGGCGTCCTTCGAGTGTGAGTCCACAGCAGCAGGACAGCTTCTGAAGATCTTCTACCAGGATGGCGATGAGGTACCGGTACTGGTGAATGTCTGCGCAATCGGACAGCCGGGAGACAGCATTGAGGGTCTGAAGGAGGGCACCGCGCCTGCAGCGGCACCGGCGGCAGCACCGGCACCGGCAGCAGCGCCCGCACCGGCGGCAGCACCCGCAGGCGGAGCCCATATGGCACAGGGAGTCCTGATGCCGAAGGCAGGAATCACCGTAGAGGAGTGCGTGATTACCGAGTGGCTGAAGAAAGAGGGAGATCAGGTCAATGTAGGCGATGTTCTCTTTACATATGAAACAGATAAGGCGTCCTTCGAGTGCGAGTCGACAGCGGCAGGAACCCTGCTTAAGATTTTCTATGGCGACGGCGACGAAGTACCCGTGCTTGTAAATGTCTGCGCGGTAGGACAGCCGGGCGACAGCATCGAGGGCCTGAAGGAAGGTACCGCACCTGCGGCAGCGCCGGCACCGGCACCCGCACCTGCGGCAGCACCGGCTCCCGCGGCAGCGCCTGTGGCAGCTGCATCAAACGGCCCGGCGAATCCGGACGCAAAGGTATCTCCGAGAGCAAGAAAGGCGGCGGCAGAGCTTGGCGTAGACGCTACAGCAGCCACAGGAACAGGCGCTCACGGAAGAGTGATGGAAGTTGACGTGAAGAAGTATGCGGCAAGCGCACCGGCACCGGCTCCGGCAGCAGCAGCGGCAGCACCGGCTCCGGCAGCAGAAGCACCCGCAGCAGCGGTAGCGCCTGCAGCAGACGACGCGGAGTACACCGATGTGAAGTTCTCCGGCGTGAGAAAGGCGACCGCAAAGGGCATGATGAAGTCCTTAAGCACCATGGCTCAGCTGACCCATTATCATTCCTTCGACGCGTCCGCACTGCTGGCACTGAGAAAACAGATCAAGGCCAACGGCGAGACCATGGGTATGCCGAATATTACACTGAACGATATGGTACTGTTCGCGGTATCCAGAATCCTTCTGCATCATCCGGATCTGAACGCGACTATGCCTCAGGAGAATATGCTCCGCCAGTATCATCACGTACATCTGGGAATGGCAGTAGATACACCCAAGGGACTGTTTGTACCGACCATTTTCAATGCGGATCAGATGAGTCTGGCAGAGATCAGCACAGAGGCAAAACGTCTGGCAAAGCTTTGCCAGGAGGGCAAGGCAACGCCGGATATGCTTTCCGGAGCGACCTTTACCGTATCCAACGTAGGTTCCCTGGGTGTAGAGATGTTTACACCTATCGTTAATCCGCCTCAGGTAGGTATCCTGGGCGTATGTGGAACCACCACCCGCATCAAGGAAGTCAACGGAGAGATCAAGCCCTACCAGGCGATGGGTCTGTGTCTGACCTACGACCACAGAGCCGTAGACGGTTCCCCGGCGTCACGCTTCGTGAAGGAGCTGTGCGGAGCGCTTGAGAACTTCTCACTTCTGATGATGAAATAAAAAAGCCAACCAACTTTCAAAGCCGGGGGCGACACCAACCCCGCCCTCGGCACTGCCATTTTGATACTATTCAGTAGTGCGCGGAATCAAGCCTGCACTGCGTCTATGCTGAATAATATAGAACTTAACGAAATCAAAAAAAGGAGAAAAAACATGCCAAAGTCATTATATGTAGATCCGGACAAAATGCGTGCGGAAGGAAAAATCACATTTAAAGACATTCCGATCAATGTATACAAAAAGAGCGTAAAGGAAGAGGTAGAAGAAGGTAACTATACCAAAGAAGATCTGCTTCGTATCTACCGCGATATGAGCATCTGCCGTGAGTTCGAGGATATGCTGAACCAGATTAAGACTCAGGCAAAGTACGCAGACGTTGAGACCACTTATCCGGGTCCGGCCCATCTGTCCCTGGGACAGGAGGCAGCCGCAGTCGGTGAGGCTTATCTGCTGGGTAAGGAAGACTTCACCTTCGGAAGCCACAGAAGCCACAGTGAGATTCTCGCAAAGGGACTTTCCTGTATCCAGAAGCTTTCCGATAAAGAACTGATGGATACCATGGAGAACTTCTTCGACGGTAAGACCCTGAAGGCAATCCAGACAGTCAGCAAGGCAGAGGGCGATGTAAAAGAACTGGCTATCGAGTTCCTGGTATATGGCGCTCTGGCAGAGTTGTTCGCACGTGAGAACGGATTCCACAAGGGTCTTGGCGGATCCATGCATGCGTTCTTCCTGCCTTTCGGTATCTACCCGAACAACGCGCTGGTAGGCGGTTCCGCAACCATCGCGACAGGAGCATCCCTGTTCAAGAAATGTAACGACAAGGACGGCGTCGTAGTAGCAAACCTGGGCGATGGCTCCATGGGACGTGGTCCTGTATGGGAGGCGCTTTCCTTTGCAACAATGGATCAGTACCGCACTCTGTGGGAGGAAGGAAAGAAGGGCGGCCTGCCGCTGATCTTCAACATCAACAATAACTCCTATGGTATGGGTGGACAGACCTGCGGCGAGACCATGGGCTATGGCGAGCTGGCACGTATGGGTGCAGGCGTAACCGAGAGCCAGCTTCACGCAGAGCGTGTAGACGGATACAATCCGCTGGCAGTTATCGACGCTTACAGAAGAAAGCTTCCGCTGGTTAAGAGCGGCGAAGGCCCGGTATTCCTGGATGTTGTTACATACCGTCTGCTTGGACATTCCACATCCGACCAGAACGCGTACCGTACCAAAGAGGAGATCGAGGCATGGAGAGCACAGGATCCGCTCATTACCTTCCGTAAGGCTATCGTAGACGCAGGTATTGCTGAGGACAGCGAGTTTGACGATATCTGGGCAAAGACCAAGGAAAGAATGGCTCGTATCTGCCGTCTGGCAGCAGACAAGGATGCTTCTCCGTACCTTGACTTTGACAAGGATCCGGCTATCGTAGAGCGCCTGATGCTGAACAACGGACATCAGCGCAGCATGGATACCACCAGAGAGCCGTCTGTAATGGGACCGAAGGAGAACTGCAAGCGTTACAACGATATCCAGAAGAAGGTTCGTACACACTATATCGATGGTACAGAAGTAAGCTCTATGAAGCGTTACAATATCCGTGACGCTATCTTCGAGCCCATGTTCAATAAATATTATGAAGATCCGACACTCATCGCTTACGGCGAGGATGTTCGTGACTGGGGCGGCGCATTTGCTGTATACAGAGGATTTACCGATGTGATTCCTTACTCCAGACTGTTTAACTCCCCGATTTCCGAGTCCGCTATCGTGGGTACCGGCGTAGGCTATACCATGTGCGGCGGCCGCGCTGTCATCGAGCTGATGTACGGCGACTTCATCGGATGTTGCGGTGACGAGATCTTCAACCAGATGGCAAAATGGCAGGCTATGAGTGCCGGAATCCTGAAGATGCCGCTGATTCTTCGTGTATCTGTAGGATCCAAGTACGGCGCTCAGCACTCTCAGGACTGGACCGCTATGTGTGCTCATGTACCGGGACTGAAGGTTTGCTTCCCGGCTACCCCGTATGAGGCAAAGGGTCTGATGCAGGCAGCACTGAACGGAACTGACCCGGTTGTATTCTTTGAGAGCCAGAGAATTTACGACGTAGGAGAGAAGTTCCACGAGGGCGGCGTTCCGAAGGAAGAGTACGAAATCACCATGGGTGATGTAGATATCATTACAGAGGGATCTGATGTTACTATCCTGACTGTCGGCGCTACTCTGTACCGCGCATACGACGCAGTGAAGGAACTGAAGGAGAAATACGGTATCTCTGCAGAGCTTATCAACCTGCACAGCCTGGTACCGCTTGACTACACCAAGATTCTTGAGTCTGTAAAGAAGACAGGCAAGGTGGTTCTGGCTTCTGACGCCTGCGCAAGAGGAAGCTTCCTGGACGATGTGGCTAAGAATATCACTACACTGGCGTTTGATTATCTGGATGCACCGCCTGCAGTTGTAGGTGCTCAGAACTGGATCACACCTCCGTTCGAGTACGACAAGTACTTCTTCCCGCAGAAGGAGTGGATCCTGGATGCCATCAACGAGAAGATTATGCCGCTTAAGGATTACAAGCCGGTAACCAATATGACAGCAGAAGAGGAAATCAGAAAGCTGAAGCTGGGTGTATAATTCACAGACAGGCAAATAAAAGGTAAGAGAAAAAGAAGGCGTTCCCAAGAGGACGCCTTCTTTTTAAAAAAATCTGCAAACAGGAGAGGTAAATGAATGGCGAAAAAGAAACAGCATAAAAATAATCCCTTCAGTTTGTTCTTTATTATGCTGCTGGTGGTTCTGATTGCAGTATCCGCTGGCTTTGCGTTCTTTTATTACAGTATATTTAACAGAGCTTCCAGAAATGAAGTGATTACAGAGCGAGCGGCAGAATTAGGTGCATCGGAACAGTATTTTTCTAATTTGTTTGATGCTATGGTTCGTCAAATGAATGCTATCCGTTATACCAAAGAGATTTACACCTGGGGAGAAGGGACAGATTATACAGATTATCATGCGGTTATGGAAATATTGCGGGAGAATAAGGCGAAGCATTCTGCTATCCATTCTATTTACGCGGTTTTTGAGCAGGAAGATCTGGTGTTGACTTCGAATGAAGGTTATTTTACAATCGAAAATTTTTATGATGATACGTGGAAGAAATATGGGACAGGGGAAATGGATTCCCTGAAGGATCTCAAAAGTGTGGAGATCTCGGAGTCCCATACGCTGATCCCGCATTCAATTGGCAGTGCCAATGTGGTCAGTCTCGTTTGTGAGATGAAAACAGGATCTTCCTGGGACAATAAAAATCAGGAACATGCCTGGCTGGTATTTAATATATCTCTGAATAAGATCATAAACGTTATGAATGCAGAAACCTGGGCGGATAGTAACGGTCAGAATGAAGTGGCAATTGTTAACGGAGACGGTTCTATCATTTATGATGGAACAAGAGGCGCTCTGGGCTATTTTCTGAGTAATCTGGATGCATTGCTGGAAGGAAAAGAACCCTGGCTGGAAAAGACGGTGGGCAAGAAAGTCTGGCTGTGTCAGAAAGAAGAACTTTCAGAGCCGGGATGGTATCTGCTTCGGGTATCGGATATGAATGGAGTCCATGGCTCTGTAACATTGGCCAGAAATGTTATGCTGGTTGCGGTAGCAATCTGTATTATGGCAGTTGTTTTTGTGTTGGGACTTATCTGGAAACAGGTCTACCAGCCATATAACCGACTGTTGGAAAAAGCACGGAAGGGTGATATGCTGACAGAGAATGGCGCCAGCATGGAATATCTTGAACGAGTGATTGCCCGCACCATGGACACCAAAGAGATTTTAATGGAATCATGGTTTGAACGGACTTTGTTAAGTGGCAGAGCAGGGGGAAGCGGAGAACAGAACATGCTGGAACTGGGGCAGTTTTGCGTGCTGTTAATTTCCATTCATGAGTCGGAAAAGGAAAAGCTGGGCTATGCTATGACAGGTGTGCAGTTGACAACGCTGAAGACCAGTATCCGACAGTATTTTCAGGAAGAACAGAAAAAAGTTCCCGTGAAGTCCTGTTATTGTATTGCCATGACAGATCAGCGGCTTGCGGTTATCGTGGAAACTCCGGGACAGTTGGAGAAGGAGAATATAGAAACGGAAATGCAGCTGTTGGTAGCCTGGATAGAGGCACAGAGAAATCTGAATATTTCCATAGGCGTCAGCATGCCGCATCTGGGCGTCGGTGAGATGCATAAGGGTTATCTGGAAGCGAAGGATAGTTTGGGAATTTACTATTTCTATCCAGGAAGATCGGTATTTTATTACAAGGATACCTGTGGATTGAAACGTGATTTTTATATAGAGAACAGTGTAAAAGTGGATATTTTTACCAATAATCTATATGGAATGAGGATAGATGAGGCCAAAGAAGCCCTGGGACTAATTGTAGCAGATTTACGTAAGGAACTGGAAAGCGTGATTTACTATAACCTGCCTAATTTCTTTTCGAGGATCTTTGAGCGTGTATACAGAGCAGTACGAAATATCGGATTGGAACCGGAACAGTTCTTTGGATTGACAGCGCAGGATGACCGACAGATTTTTAATACCTGGGAGTTTGATTCCATGAATGAAGCAGTAGCGGCTCTGTATCAGATGCTGGATAAAATTCAGGAATATCAGAATGCATTGGGCAGCCAGGCAAGAAAAGGAAATAAGCAGTGGGCAAAAATTATGCTGGAATATGTGGATATCAATTACAACAGGGGGATATCTCTGGCCTCTATGG
>CAKRTY010000101.1 GCA_934402125.1 uncultured Anaerosacchariphilus sp.
ACTCGTTATGCGGGCAGCTATTAGATCCGACAGAGTTCTTAAGAAAGGATAAGGTAAAATGGGCATTTTAAAAAGAGGATTAGTTGTTTCTTGTCAGGCAACATCAGAGGAACCGTTACGTAGTTCAGAGATCATGGGAAGACTTGCCATTGCTGCAAAAGAAGGCGGAGCAGTAGGGGTGAGGGTAAATACATATGAAGATTTAGTTGCAGTAAGAAAAGTGTGTGATCTTCCGATTCTTGGCTTAATTAAGACGGTCCATGAAGGATTTTGGCCGTATATTACAACAACAATGGAAGATGTGGATAAGGTTGTTGAATCTGGTGCGGAGATTGTATGTATTGATGCAACAAGCTATCCAAGGTATGATGGACACACGTTCGAAGAACAGTATCATATGGTGCGTAAAAAATATCCAAATATTGAGATCATGGCTGACGTTTCTACGGTAGAAGAAGGAATACATGCAGACAAATTAGGAGTTGATTATGTAGCGACGACTTTATGGGGATATACACCAGACACAGATACTCATGAGGAGCTTATCCAGGAATTCCGTGAGCCCAATATTGATATTGTAAGAGAACTTGCGTCAGTATGTAAGTCGCCTGTTGTAGCGGAAGGAAGATTTCATAATGCGGAATACGCAATCAAAGCAATGAAAGCGGGAGCATATGCGGTAACGATTGGCTGGGGAATTACAAGACCACAGATCATCACGAAATATATTGTAGATGAGATGAAGAAAGAGATAGAAGGTTTATGAAATATGTAGCAGCTATTGATGTAGGCGGAACTAAGATACTGGGAGCATTGGTGAATGAAGAAGGCACTGTAAAGAAAGAAATACGTGTTCCATCTGATTTTGCACTTGGCGGTCTGCACGTTATGGAAAAAATATTTGAACTAATCGATCAGTTTGTACAGATAGAAAAAATTGATGCGATCGGTATTGGTATTGGAGGAAGAATTGATACGGAGAAAGGAATTATCAACTGGGGTGTAAAACCAGTTCCTCATTGGTTTGGTCTGAATGTGAGAAAAATGACAGAAGACCGATACCATATTCCATGTGCAGTAGATAATGACGTAAAGGTTGCAGGATATGGGGAACAGTGGAAAGGAGCAGCAAAAGGGCTGGATTCATATGTCTGCATTACGTTGGGCACAGGTATAGGGGCAGCAGTGTGCATAGACGGAAAAATGCTTCACGGAAAGCATTGGAGTGGCGGCGAAATAGGACATAGTATTTTGTATCCTGGAGGAAGACTTTGTACATGCGGATTTCGTGGATGTACTGAACAGTATTTATGTGGAACGGCATTGGTAAAAATTTACAATGAAAAAAGTTGCAGCAAAGTTTCCAACGGATATGAATTCTTTGAACGAGTAAAGGACAAAGACGAATTGGCAGAGAGTGTTCTGGAGCAATTTGTGGAAGATTTAAGTACACTTATGAATTCTTTATGTAACACATACGATCCTGAAAAATTTATTATTGGAGGAGGATTAATTGATACAAAGGAATTTTGGTGGGATAAATTTCAGAAAAAAATGAGCATTTCTCCGATTAATCAGGTTTATGCTCCAGAGATTGTTCCGGCATTACTTGGAAATAAAGCGGGCTATTATGGAGCGGCCTATATTGCATTTGAGTATTTAAAAAAGGAAAAACTGAACCGTTCCCGGTGAAGTAGACGATAAAAATATAAATTTTTCTGCCAGTAGAAATTATTTACTGGCAGTTTTTTGTGGTCTGCAAGTAAAGTTAGGCCGTATACCAAACTCTCACATCTGATATACGGCCTTCTTAAATGTATTCTAATGTCTACTTATGCCTCTGTGGCTTCACCCTCGGCGTCAGCGTCTTCCGCTACGGTAGAATTGTGTACCTCAATGACGGTAGCAACGGTAGCGTCCGGAGAGGTATGCAGGTCGATGGCAGGATTCTTTGCGATATCCAGATCCTTAACTTTCAGGGTCTCGCCAACCTTCATGTGACTGACATCAACTTTAATCTTATCAACCAGATCTGCGGGCAGTGCCTTGTAGGTAACTTCCTGAAGCATTTGCTGTACGACACCGGCCTGGACATCGTCCTGACCCAGCAGAATTACTTCAGCTACGGAATGAACCTTTTCATTGCTTACCAGTGCCTGGAAATCAATCTCCAGAAGCTGTCCTCTTAAGGAATCATAATCGATCTCCTTAATCAGCGCGTCGTAGGTCTCGCCTGCGACCTCCAGCATTACCTGGCTTCCTTTTCCTTCGGATCTTAAGATTTTCTCAGCGTCTGCCTTGGTAATCTGAAGAGGAATGGATTCCTTCATCTCGCGGCCGTAGATATTGCCGGTAACATAACCTTCACGTCTAAGTTTCTTGGCTTTCGTCAACATGTCTCTTTTTTCAGCTTTTAAAGTATTCATTTATCTTTTCCTCCAAAATCTGAATCGCTTAGCAGCCTTCCACTTTGTGTTGCAAACAGGTATTGTTAAGTGGTTCTATATTTACTTTACGGTGTTTATTATAGCACCGATTTTGAAAAGTGAAAGAGTAATTTTTCACAAAAATAGCGGAGAAAAACCCGTAAAAAACTGAAAATTTTAAGAGGGCTCTTTCCGGGCAGCAGGAAACTTGACAAAAAAATTATCCTGTGTTACGCTTCTTTTATATCAGTTAAAAATGCAAACGCTATGAAGAAAAGAGTAGGCTGTATGCGTCTTTTACAGAGAATTCCCGGGGCTGAGAGGGATAAAGACAAAAGAGCTGAAGATGGTTTCTGAGCGGCACGGATGAACGCAGGCGTCGGATAAGACTGCTGCGATAAGCCGTGAAGGGTGCGCCCGTTACAGCGTCAGGGTATGCAAGTACCCACAGAGGTCTGTTTCGTGAGGAACAGGCGAACGGAAGTGGTAACACGGGAATCATCCCCGTCTTCTTTAACATTGAGGAAGGCGGGGATTTTTTGATCTTTCGTTTGCATAGAAAAGAGAGGTAAAAAATGGACAAGAAAAAATTTTATATGACTACGGCGATTGCCTACACATCCGGCAAGCCCCACATCGGCAACACCTATGAGATCGTACTGGCGGACGCTATCGCCCGTTTCCGGAGACTGCAGGGCTACGACGTATTTTTCCAGACCGGAACCGACGAGCACGGTCAGAAGATCGAGTTGAAGGCAGAAGAGGCAGGCGTAACGCCGAAGGAATTTGTAGACAATGTATCCGGTGAGATTAAGAGAATCTGGGATCTGATGAACACCTCCTATGATCGGTTTATCCGCACCACAGATGATTACCATGAGAAGCAGGTACAGAAGATCTTTAAGAAGCTGTACGATCAGGGCGACATCTACAAGGGAGCATATGAAGGAATGTACTGTACTCCCTGCGAGTCCTTCTGGACCCAGTCCCAGCTGGTAGACGGCAAGTGTCCGGACTGCGGTCGTGAGGTTCAGCCGGCCAAGGAAGAGGCTTATTTCTTCCGTATGAGTAAATACGCGGACCGTCTGATTGACCACATCAATAAGCATCCGGAATTCATTCAGCCGGTTTCCAGAAAGAATGAGATGATGAACAACTTCCTGCTTCCGGGCCTGCAGGATCTGTGCGTTTCCCGTACCTCCTTCAAGTGGGGCATTCCGGTAGATTTTGACCCGAAGCATGTGGTATATGTATGGCTGGATGCGCTGACCAACTATATTACCGGTGTCGGCTATGAGTGCGACGGAGAATCCAGCGATCTGTTTAAAAAGGAGTGGCCAGCAGATCTGCATCTGATTGGTAAGGATATTATCCGTTTCCATACCATTTACTGGCCGATTTTCCTGATGGCTCTGGATCTTCCGCTGCCGAAGCAGGTATTTGGCCATCCCTGGCTCTTACAGGGCGACGGCAAGATGAGCAAATCCAAGGGAAATGTGCTCTATGCAGACGATCTGGTAGAAATGTTCGGCGTGGACGCAGTCCGTTACTTCGTGCTTCATGAAATGCCCTTTGATAACGACGGCGTGATTACCTGGGAGCTGATGGTGGAGCGTATGAATTCCGATCTGGCCAACACCCTGGGCAATCTGGTAAACCGTACCGTATCCATGTCCAACAAGTATTTTGACGGCGTGGTAAATAATGCAGGCGTGATCGAGCCGGTAGACCGGGAGCTTCGCGAGGCCGCTGTCAGCGCGGCGGAGAAGGCTTCCGCGAAGATGGACGAGCTGCGTGTGGCTGACGCCATGACGGAGATCTTCAACCTGTTCAAGCGCTGCAACAAATACATCGACGAGACCATGCCCTGGGCGCTGGCCAAGGACGAGAGCAAGAAGGATCGTCTGGCAACCGTACTCTACAATCTGGTAGAGAGTATCAGCATTGGCGCAAGCCTCTTAGAGCCGTTTATGCCGGAGACCGCAGAGAAGATCCTGGCACAGCTGGGCGCAAGAAAGCGTTCCCTTGAGGTAATGAATATGTTCGGCCTGTATCAGTCCGGCAATAAGGTAACGGATAAGCCGGAGATTCTGTTCGCCCGTCTGGACGTAAATGAGGTTCTGGAAAAGGTAGAGGCAAAGAAGGCTGCGGATGCGGCTGCGCAGGCGGAGCCGGAGACCACAGAGGAAGCGGCGGACGTCATTGATATCGAGCCCAAGGCAGAGATTACCTTTGACGACTTTGAGAAGCTGCAGTTCCAGGTAGGCGAAATCATTGCCTGCGAGGCTGTGAAGAAATCTAAGAAGCTTCTGTGCTCCCAGGTTCGTGTGGGAAGCCAGGTAAAACAGATTGTTTCCGGTATCAAGGCTCACTATACGCCGGAGGAGATGGTCGGCAAGAAGGTTATGGTTGTGGTAAATCTGAAGCCCGCCAAGCTTGCAGGCATTCTCTCTGAGGGTATGTTGCTGTGCGCCGAGGACGCAGAGGGCAATCTGGCGCTGATGACGCCGGAGAAGGATATGCCGGCAGGAGCTGAGATCTGCTAAACAGGAGAAAAAGATGGGAATTCGACTGATTGCGTTCGATTTGGACGGAACTCTTTTGAAAAATGATAAAACAATTTCGGAAAGAACCATGGAGACTTTGCAGAGGGCGGCGGATCAGGGAATTTATCTGGTGCCCTCCACCGGAAGAATCTATGAGGGATTGCCGGAGAATATACGGAACCTGCCCTTTATCCGTTATACGATTACAGCGAACGGAGCAGAGGTTTATGACGCTGTGGAAAAGAAAATTCTGCAGCGGGAAGAACTGAACCGGGAAGAATCGGAGAGAATATTTGCGTATGGAAAAGGGCTGGATGCGATTTGCGGCTGTTATCAGAGTGGTAAAGGCTGGATGGATGAAGCGGAAATGGAGCATATGTGAGTATATGCTTCCAGCAGTAAATTACTGGGATTGATGAAGCAGGTGTATATTCCGTTGAAAAATCTGCCGGAAGCGATTTTTTTACAGGAGCCTACCATTCAGAAAATTCAGTATTATTTCCGGGAGGTTCCGGAACGGGATCGGATCCTGCCAAAGATGAAAGAGAAGTTCCCGGATCTGGAGGTTTCCACATCTCTGCCGAACAATATTGAGATCAATTCAGCGAGAGCTAATAAAGGTCTGGGCCTGGAATTTTTATGTAAATATCTGGGAATCCAAACGGAAGAATGTATGGCCTTCGGCGATGGAACGAATGATCTTGCTCTTTTAAAGAAGGCAGGCAGGGGCGTAGCTATGGCCAATGCGGATCCGGAGGTTCTGGAGGCTGCCGCGTACCGGACTCTGACGAATGAGGAAGACGGCGTGGCAGTAGAGATTGAAAAATATCTGGAAACAGAAGAAATGTAATGAAATGACAGGAAACAGGGAGTGTGGAAAAGGCACTCCCTGTTTTTTATGAAAATCGTTGCTGCTCCAGCCGCCGGACCTGCTCCAGCAGAAATTTATAGCGCTTCTGGACAGAATAAATCTCATAGGTATAGCAGTCTATCAGATCCGGTTCCACTACGGTTTCGAAATTGGCGTAGGCGGCGTCCAGTGCATTTTTGGTAAGCGTCAGATCATTCATCAGCTGCCGTCGGGCTGAAAAACGTTCATATTCTTCCAACGGTTCTTCCTTTTTTAAAAATCCCATAAAAACCCCCATATCCGGAAATTATTTTATAGTAGAAGTATAGACGGAACTGGAAAAATTTATACAAAAAACAGAAAAAGGAAAGATAGAAAGGGTGCGTGAATAGATTATATCAAAGAGAACGGTAAAAAATGGTGGATTTTATGAGGATTGTAAATTTTCTTCTTCGCGCCGTATTTGGCGCTATCGGGATTCAGGTTATCAATGGTCTGTTCC
>CAKRTY010000102.1 GCA_934402125.1 uncultured Anaerosacchariphilus sp.
TGGGGTTTGACAAGACGGGAGGGTGAACGCCAAAGCCTCAGGGCTCCAGCATAATTTTCAGGATCTCCACATCGGTGGAACGCATGCCCTCCCGGCCCATACGGCCAAAGCTCCTGATGGTCGCCTCCACATCTTCCTTTACCAGACCCTCGCCGTTGCGGAAGCCCCTGTGCTCCGCCGCCATGTAGTAGGCCATAATGGCCGCGTCCACAGACGAAGCGATTTTCGCCGCGCAGGAGGCCTTGGCTCCGTCGCAGACGATACCGGATACATTGGCCAGGGTGTTGGTCATGGTCTCGGCTATGGTATCGAAATCCGCCCCATGCAGGTAAGCAATACCGGCTCCCGCACCGGCAGCCGCCGACACAGCCCCGCAGTAGGCGCTCAGCTTACCCAGCTCGTTTTTCTGGTAAATAGCCGCCAGGTTAGACAGTACTAATGCCCGATATTCCTTCTCTTTGTCCGCATACAGGTAATCGGCAAAAACCGCCACCGGCAGGCTGACGGTCATGCCCTGGTTGCCGCTGCCGGAATTGATCATAACCGGCAGGACGCAGCCGTTCATACGGGCGTCGCTTCCCGCCGCCGGAAGGGCGCGGGCCCGGTTACGCACATCGTCGCCGTAGTATTTCAGAATGGTCGCGCCCACATTGGCTCCGTATTTCTTCGTCAGCCCCTCCCGGGCAATGCTCATATTGTAAGCCAGCTGCCGGTCAATCAAAGCCTGAATCTCTTCAATTTTCACTGTCTGGGCAAACTCATAGATATCCTTCAGATTCAGAAGGCTTCGATCGGTGGTTGCCGCGTTCTCTGCCTTTTTCTCTTTCTGGAAAAGCACCTCTCCATTTTTCTCGAGTCTCACAATATTGGTATGGGAAAAAGCGATTTCCGCCAGCGCCGTGTCCTCTCCTGCCTTCAGCTCCACGATAATCTGCAGGTTGGATACCCCCTCCAGAAGCTCCACATGGCAGATTTTTTCCTTCAGAAGCTTCCGGGTCAGCCTAAGATCCTCGTCTGTCACATCCACCAGAACCTCCAGCTCTTTATCCGGATTTCCGCCGATAGCCCCCAGAATCGCGCTGGTTTCGATCCCCTTCAGATCACCCGTAGTGGGAACGATGACTGCCTTCACATTCTTGATGATGTTGCCGCTGCAGCCTACAGTAATCGATTCCGGCATTTTTCCCAGAACCTCCCGGGCCTTCGCAGCCGCGTAGGCGATGGCAATCGGCTCTGTACAGCCCAGCGCCGGTACCAGCTCCTCCTTCAGAATTTCCAGATATTCCTCATAACTATGCTTTTCCATAACCTTCTCTTCCCGTTCTTTTTTATTTTATTTTTTTACTTTTCTTTCTTTAGCGCCAGCTCTCCACTACCGCCTGTACGGTTCTCCTGCCCTGAAATTCATTGATTTCCGGATAATAGAGCAGGCAAATCTTGTCTTTTTCTTCCAGGTATCGCAGATCCCCCTCTACGTTTCCAAAGCTGATTCCCTCCAGACGGCTCCCCCTGTCGTCCTCCAGGAGAGTCTTCAGCACATTGCGGTTTTTCCCGATGATACGGGCGCTTTTCACGCGGACATTTGCCGCCGCGAACAGGGGCTTATCATTTTCCTTGCCAAATGGCTCCAGAAGCTCAAGCTCCTTTATAATCTGCTCGCCTGCATACTGAATGGGCAGGACGGCGTCGTAGGACAGCTTCGGAACCAGATCCTCGTCGGTCAGACGGCAGTTTTCATTAAGGCGTTTCCGCAAAATCTCCACGTTTTCGGTAGGAATGGACAGGCCCGCCGCCATGGGGTGGCCGCCGAATTTGGTAAATAATTCCGCCACCTTCGTCATTTCCTCAAACATATGGTAGCCCGGAATCGAGCGGCCTGAGCCCTTCACGCCCTCCTCCCCGTCGGTCAGCACAAAGCAGGGACGGAAGTACCGCTCCCGGATCCGTCCTGCGATAATCCCTGCCAGACTTTCGTGACAGTCGGGCAGATAGATCACCAGTACCCGATCCTTTCCCAGCTCTGTCTCCTCCACCAGACGGATAGCCTCTTCTGTTCCCTTCGCCGTCAGATCCTTCCGGCTGTCGTTCAGGGCTTTCAGATCGCCCGCCAGCTTTTCTGCCTCTGCGGCGGTTCCGGCACCCAGAAGCTCCAAAGCCCGCTTCGCCGTGTCCAGCCGTCCGCTGGCGTTGATACAGGGACCAATGACAAAGCCGATATGGTAGGCAGTCAGCTTCTTTCCCTCCAGACCGTTGACCGCCAACAGGGCCCGGTAACCGGGGTTGTCTGTCTGCTCCAGCTGCCGCAGTCCATATTTTACCAGAATCCGGTTTTCTCCGGTCAGATCCATGATGTCACCGATGGTAGCCACTGCCGCAAACTGGGCCAGTCTCAGAAACTCTTCCCGGGGAACCCCCGCCTCCTGATAGAGTACCTCCACCAGCCGCCAGGCCACCGCCGCTCCGCAGAGCTTTTTATAGGAATAGGGACAGTCTGCCTGCTTGGGATTCACAATCACGTCGGCCGGAGGCAGAACCGTGATGCGACTTCCGTCCGGCTCCTCCCGGTAGGGGATCTCGTGGTGGTCGGTGACGATAACGGTCATGCCAAGTTCTTTTGCATAGGCGATTTCTTTGGCTGCAGCGATACCGTTGTCGCAGGTGACAATGGTGTCAATTCCCGCATCCTTCGCCTGCTCGATCAGGTGCTCATTGATGCCGTAGCCGTCCTTCAGACGGTCGGGAATCACCGTATCTACCCTTGCACCGGCTCTTCTTAAGCCTGTCACCAGAATGTGGGTGGCGTTTACGCCGTCGATATCATAATCGCCGATGATACGGATCGGCGCGCCCTCCCGGATTTTTTTAAGTAACAGCGCCACGGCCTCCGTCATGCCTTTCATCCGCCGGGCGTCCGCCAGATCCTCCAGAGTTCCGTACAGATAGCTCCGTACCTCCGCCTCGCTTTCCCCGGCCCGGCTGCGGATCAGCCGCATGGCCATGGGACTTACCCCGAATTTCTCCGCCAGATCCTGATTGCCTTCGATTCTGGGGGCTTCGATCCATTGTTCCTTCATAATATGTACAATCTCCCGTAAATCATAGTTCGTATGTATCATATGATAACATAAAAAGGCAGATGTTGCACCATCTGCCTTTTTTCTCAATCTAAAATTCCCGCAAAAATTTAGTTCTTCTTACCCAGCTTCGTCTTCATCACATACCACAGCGCGCCTGTAATACATACAGAGGAGTACGCGCCGCAGACGATACCTACCATCAGGGGCAGGGCAAACTCACGGATAGACGCGACGCCCAGTACATACAGCACTGCAACGGTGATAAAGGTCGTCACAGAGGTATTAACGCTTCGGGACAGGGTCTGGGTGATACTGCGGTTTACCAGCTCCTGCAGATCCGTCTTCCGTCCGGCCACTGCCAGATTCTCACGGATCCGGTCGAAGATAACGATGGTGGCATTGATGGAATAACCTACGATGGTCAGCATGCAGGCAATGAAGTTGCTACCCACAGACAGCCTTGCTACTGCATAGAAGGCCAGTACCACCAGGACGTCATGCAGAAGAGCCACCACCGCGCTGGTCGCGAACCGGATATCCTTGAACCGAAACCAGATATACAGCAGCATAAACAGAGCTGCCAGCAGTACAGCGGTGATGGCGTCGGAGCGCATCTCACTGCTGATTGCCGCGCCGATGTTCTCGATCGCAATCTGATTCTCATCTACGCCAAACTTCTCCACCAGCTCCTGACACAGGGCCTCGCGAGTCTCCAGATCCAGGGCTCTGGTCTTTACGATGACGTCGTTGCTGCCGTCTACCTTCTGGGCCTGAATCTCATTGCTTCCGATAACCTCGCTTACCACCGGCTTCACAGTCTCGTCGATCTCCTGAATGGACAGGGCCTCGTTCATCGGAATGGTAATGCTGGTACCACCCTGGAACTCCAGGCTGTAATTCAGCGCGCCCTTACCCTTGGAGCCGTTCACGCCCATCACTGCCAATCCGCCCAGAATCAGCACTGCGGAAATCACAAAGCAGATATTTTTCTTGCTGAGGAAGTTTATGGTCTTACGCTCCTTCTGGATACCGTAAAGCTTCGCGTCCTGAAGACCCAGCGCGTAAAACGCGTTCATAATCAGTCTGGTTACTACCAGAGCGGTAAACATGGAAACCACGATACTTAAAGCCAGCGTATGGGCAAAGCCCTTGACCGATCCGGAGCCCTTCAGGCTCAGGATAATCGCCGCAATCAGCGTGGTAATATTGCCGTCCAGGATAGCGGACAGCGCCTTCTGGAAGCCTGTCTTAATAGAGCCCTTTACCGACTTGCCTGCGCCGATCTCCTCCCGGATACGGGCAAAGATAATAACGTTGGCGTCCACGGCCATACCGATACCCAGGATAATACCTGCGATACCCGGCAGAGTCAGGGTAATCTCAAAGGCATTTAAAAGCCCCAGTGTCAGACCCACGTAAGAGGTCAGCGCGATACCGGCAGCCACACCCGGCAGACGGTACATCACAATCATAAAAATTACAACCAGCACAAAGCCGATGATTCCGGCCAGCAGACTGGTACGGATAGCGTCAGTGCCAAGCTGTGCGCCTACTACCTTGGACTGGATCTCCTCCAGCTCCACCTTCAGGGAACCAATCCGGATGGTGGAAGCCAGCTGCTCAGCCGCCTCATAGGACTCCATATTGGTGATGGCTGCATTACCGTTGGTGATAGCAGTCTGTACGGTAGGCGCGCTGATGGTCTCGCCGTCATATACGATGGCAATGCGGGAACCGATGTTGGCTGCGGTAGCCTCCGCAAACTTCTCGGCGCCCTCGTCCGTCAGAGTCAGAGCCACTTCATAATCGACATTGTTCAGATTGTCCTTGTAGGTCTTTGCCTCTGCCGTCTTGATATCCGTTCCGGACAGCAGCTCGTTGCTGGACATATCCTGGAAGGAAAGAGAACCAGGTTTTCCAAGTTCTTCCAGAATCGCATTCGCGTCGGTCACGCCCGGAATCTCGATGTTGATCCGGTTGTCGCCCTGGGGGTAAACCTGCGCCTCGGTGCTGTAGCCCTCCACACGCTTCTGCAGCTTGTAGATGGTGTCGTTCATCTCCTCGGCGCTGGGCGTCTCTCCCTTTGCCTGATAGGTAATACTTACGCCGCCTGCCAGGTCAAGACCCAACGGAATGTTCTTTGCGGCTCCTGTTTTGTTCTCGCCCACTCCTACGGCAGCCAGTGCCAGCAGTCCCGCTGTCACTGCCACAGTCAGAATCAGGCTTACAATTCCTGTATTCTTCTTCATGATTCTTTATTCTCCTTGTCCGGCCGTAGCTGCCTTAATCATAATCGCGCATTCCACACGCTTTCTCTGAAGCTCACAGCCAACGTCATAGGCGTCGTTGATGCTGCCATGGAAGTTGTAGGAGTTGGCCGCGCAGCCGCCGCTGCAGTAAAACTTGGCGAAGCACTTCTGGCATTTCTCCTTTGCGTAGACATTACAGCACTTGAACTCGTCGCGAAGCTCCTCGTTTTTCACGCCGTCCCAGACATTTCCCATGAGAAATTCTTCATTTCCCACGAACTGATGACAGGGGTACAGGTCGCCCCAGGGAGTCACAGCCAGGTACTCGGTTCCGGATCCGCAGCCGGACAGACGCTTGTATACACAGGGGCCTCCGGTCAGGTCAATCATGAAGTGGAAGAAGTTGAAATCATTCTCCTTGCCGTGACGCTTCACCATCTCAGCTGCCAGCTTATCGTACTGCTGGCAGATAAAGGGGATATCCTCCTCGCGGATAGCGTAATCCTCCTCCGGCGGCGCTACAACCGGCTCTACGGACACCTGCTTGAAGCCTAAGTCTGCCATATGCAGCACGTCCTCACAGAAATCCAGGTTGTTGTGAGTGAAGGTACCGCGCACATAGTAATCTGTCTGGTTCCGGCTGTCCGCCAGCTTCTGGAACTTGGGAACAATGATATCGTAGCTGCCATGTCCGTTCCGGAAGGGACGCATCTTATCGTTGACTTCCTTTCGTCCGTCGATACTTAAGACTACGTTGCTCATCTCTTTGTTGACAAACTCCTGCACCTCGTCATTTAAGAGGATGCCGTTGGTGGTCAGCGTGAAACGGAACTTCTTATCGTGAAGCTTCTCCTGCTCCCGTCCATAAGCTACCAGATCCTTTACCACCTGCCAGTTCATCAGCGGCTCGCCTCCGAAGAAGTCCACCTCCAGATTCCGGCGGCTTCCCGAATTGGCAATCAG
>CAKRTY010000103.1 GCA_934402125.1 uncultured Anaerosacchariphilus sp.
CAGCTCTTCCTTCTTCGGAAATGCGGTAGCGTAAAGACGGGTCAGCATCTTGTTGTGCTCGTCGCCTCTCCAGTACGCGCCTGCCAGGCTCATGATCTTGAAAGCCTTGCCTACGTCTTTGGTATTCTTAAGGTGCGGGCCTGCGCACAGGTCCACGAACTCACCCTGCTGATAGAAGCTGATTTCCGCATCCTCCGGAAGGTCCTCGATCAGCTCTACCTTGTAGGGCTCTCCCTTTTCCTTCATAAATGCGATTGCTTCCTCGCGGGGCTTGGTAAAGCGTACAATCTCCAGATTTTCCTTGATAATCTTCTTCATCTCGGCTTCGATCTTCTCAAAGTCGTCGGAAGTCAGCGGAGTCTCAAAGTCCATATCGTAGTAGAAGCCGTCTGCTACGGAGGGTCCGATAGCCAGCTTTACCGTGGGGTACAGGCGCTTTACAGCCTGAGCCATCACATGGCTTGCGGTATGACGCAGAACCGGCAGGGCCTTCTCGTCCTTCAGGGTCAGAATATTCAGCTCGCAGTCCTTGTCAATGACTGTTCTTAAGTCTACAACCTCGCCGTTCAGCTCGCCTGCCACGGTCATACGTGCCAGTCCTTCGCTTAAGTCCTGGGCAATCTCATATACGGATTTGCTTTCTGCGTACTCCTTTACGGAGCCGTCCTTCAGTGTAATCTTCATCATTACTCTCCTTTTTTCAATACCTTTTGCATGGAAACAGGTCATGTGCCATCCTATTGCGATAAAAAAGCCCCTGTCCGTCATTGATGACAGACAGGGGCGACTGGATCTGGTATGATCGCTTTCTTCGCGGTTCCACCCTGCTTTTTCTCCGTTCGGACGCAGCTTTTGCAGCTTCTTACTGCTGCCGGGCATCCTGCGGACAAAATCTCATTGGACGATAACGGAGTCACCGGGCCGGATTAGGGCCGCTCAGAGCTGGTCTTCGATTCTGCTTCCTATGGGAAATGGTCTCAGCCTGTGTTGGGAACCTCCCTACACAGCCATTCCTCTCTGCACATATTTCACAGTCTACTGGTCTCTTCCATGCATTTTCTATCTTCAGTTCCGGCAAAGACCTGGTCCGGCCTCTGCGCCATAGGCACATTATAGCATCCCGATGCTTTTTGTCAACCCTGTTTTCTCAAAAAACCGCATTTTCTTTCAACAGATCCTTCACCAGCGCAAAGGCCTCCCGGGTCATATAATTGAGCCGCTTACGCGTTCTTTCCGCAGCACTTTTTGTACTTCTTTCCACTTCCGCAGGGGCAGGGATCGTTGCGGCCGATCTTCGGTCCCTTTACGATGGTATTGGACTTCTTCTGCTCCAGATACAGCTCATGCAGCTTCTCCTCAGAGAAGATCTCTTTCCACTGGGGCAGCTCATAGAGCCAGTCTGCCTTTGCGTCTACCATATTCTTGTAAAGCTTCTCTTTATCAAACTTCAGGGATACGACGGTGTCCTCCTCCATCTCCTCGATGGGGTTCGGCTCTACCAGGCTGTCGTTGATACCATCCAGGAAGCCTGTCATGGTCATCACGCTCTGACCGTACTTCTCAGCCAGTTCCTTTACCGTTCCCTTTACTTCGGTATCCGGATCTGCAAGAAGCTGCTCGTAGATGCCCTTCTCAATATTGAAATAGTTCGCCCAGAATCTCTGGATGTCACCCTTATTTGCTTTCTCATCGTAGGCCATATCGCGCCACTGTTTCAGTAATGCCATAATTTAATCTCCATCCTTTGCTTAAAACATTTCTATCTTTTAAATATAGCAGGACAGATATTAAAAATCAAGCTGTATTTTGTATTCCGGGCTATGTTCCGGCCCAAATCTGCCCTTTCCTTTTCCGGTCTGCAGACGAAATCACCCCGAAGCGTTTTTGGCGCTTCGGGGTGATCTGCTAAAGGGGAGGATATAAGTAATTCGTTTCTCTTTTGTCTGATGTTAGTATATCCCTGTCCCATTCTTTTATACAAAGTATTTGCGCTTTTTTCTTTTTTGTGATAAATAAAAGAGAGGGAAACTGAAAACCAGGATCCCGGAACTAAGACAGAAAGGATTCTTCTATAGAAAAGCTGCTATGAAAGACAATAAATGTAAACGGATTCTGGCCCTCATTAGCGTGGTGCTGCTGGTGGGTATGTATCTTCTGACCCTGATCTTCGCCTTCATCGACCCCACCGAAGGAAAGAACTGGCTGAAGGCTTCCATCGTATGTACTATTTTTATTCCAGTCTTCATCTATGCCTGCGTTATGCTGGCCCGGTATCTGAAGAAATAAATCGATAAAAGGAATGGTCTGCACAGATTCTCCGTGCAGACCATTCTTTTTATAACATCTGATTCAATTCTTTTTTTGCCTGTTCATAGGACACAAAACGAATTCCGTGGATTCCCAGTCTGTTTGCCGCTTTCACATTCTCCGCATTGTCGTCTATGAAAACCGCATTTTCCGGAACGATTCCATAGTGCTCAAGCAGACCGTTGAACGCTTCCGGATCCGGCTTGTTCTTATGGGTCCGATAGGAAAGATGATATCCATCCATCTGTCCTAAAAATCCCATCATGGTCTCCTCATTCTGCTCAAAGATCCGCTTCTGCCAGTTCGACAGGGCATACACCTTCAGGCCCCGGGCCTTCAGCTCCCCAATCCATGCGTTCGCATAGGGAAAGCTCCAGGTACACCGTCCCAGATTCTCATAGACAGCCCGAATCTCCGGCTCATAATCCGGTGCGTTGGATATAAAGTCCCACAGTTCCTCTTCCTCTGTCATCAGACCCTTGTCATGCTCTTCCCAACAGGGGCTCAGAAACACTGCTTCCTCCAGCGTTCTGTACGGGATCTCATCCGGCACGATTCCATGTAGATACTGATCCCAGCTGTAATCCATCAGAACTTTACCAATATCAAAAATAACTGTATCAATCATAACGTACCTTATTTATTGCGGAAAATGATATCGTCACGTCCCGGTCCATTGGAAACCATGGTGATCGGGCACTCGATATGCTTCTCGATGAACTCCACATACTTGCGGCAGTTTTCCGGCAGCTCCTCGTACTTCTTGATGCCGCGGATATCGCATTTCCAGCCCGGCAGTACCTCGTATACAGGCTTTGCCTTCTCCAGCAGATAAGTTGTCGGGAAATCTGTGGTAACCTTTCCGTCGATCTCATAGCCTACGCAGACCGGAATCTCATCCAGGTAGCCCAGAGCGTCTATAACGGTAAACGCCACGCCGGTAGCACCCTGGATCCGGCATCCATACTTGGAAGCCACACAGTCATACCATCCCATTCTTCTGGGACGGCCTGTGGTTGCGCCGAACTCTCCGCCATCGCCGCCTCTGCGTCTCAGCTCGTCTGCCTCTTCTCCGAAAATCTCGCTGACGAACGCGCCTGCACCTACTGCACTGGAGTATGCCTTGCTGACTACGATGATTTCCTTAATCTCATAAGGCGGAATACCTGCGCCGATGGCGCCGTATGCTGCCAGTGTGGAGGAAGAGGTAACCATCGGGTAAATGCCGTGATCCGGATCCTTCATGGAACCCAGCTGGCCCTCCAGCAGAATGTTCTTGCCCTCATGGATAGCGTCCCACAGATACTTGGACACGTCACACACGTAGGGCTCTACCATCTTCTTGTACTCCATCAGCTCCTCATAGAGTTTGTCCTCATTAAGAGCCGGCTTATGATACAGGTTCTCCAGAAGTACATTTTTCTTCACGCATACATTGGCAATCTTCTCACGCAGATAAGCCTCGTCCGCGAACAGCTCGCTGACCTGGAAACCGATCTTCGCATATTTATCAGAATAGAACGGAGCGATACCGGACTTGGTGGAGCCGAAGGCTTTTCCTCCCAGACGTTCCTCCTCGCACTGGTCAAACAGGATATGATAAGACATCACAATCTGCGCGCGATCGGATACGAGAATCTTCGGAGCGGGTACTCCCTTCTCCACAATACTCTGAATCTCGTTAAACAGAACCGGAATATTCAGTGCTACTCCATTTCCGATGATGCTGGTGGTGTGATTGTAAAATACACCAGACGGCAGGCTGTGCAGTGCGAACTTTCCGTAATTATTTACGATTGTGTGGCCTGCGTTTGCACCGCCCTGAAAACGGACTATGATGTCAGACTCCTGAGCAAGCATGTCTGTGATCTTGCCCTTTCCCTCGTCACCCCAGTTAGCGCCTACGATTGCTTTTACCATAGCTTGTATCCCTCCATTAGGTTAATAACTAAAATAATAATAACGTCAGCGCAGCACGACGCACTGCACCGACGTTTAGTATACATGGTTTTTCCAAAAATGTAAATGGATTTTCTTATGATTTCTTCGCTTTTCCCAGATACGCCGCCTTCACTGCTTCATTTTCCAGCAGCTCCGCTCCGGTTCCGCTCAGGGTGATGCGGCCTGTCTCCATAACGTATCCTAAGTTCGCCGCCTTCAGGGCCATATTGGCATTCTGCTCTACCAGAAGAATGGTTACGCCCTGCTTATTGATCTCCCGGATAATATCGAACACACCCTTGACTACGATGGGCGCCAGTCCCAGGGAAGGCTCGTCCATCATGATAATCTCCGGTCTGGACATGAGCGCCCGGCCGATGGCCAGCATCTGCTGCTCGCCGCCAGACAGGGTTCCGGCCAGCTGCCAGGAACGTTCCTTCAGCCGCGGGAAGAGATTGTAGACCCAGTTCATATCCTCATCCAGGGAATCCTTCCGCATATACGCGCCGATTTTCAGGTTCTCTGCCACGGTCATATCCGGGAATACCCGGCGTCCCTCCGGTACCAGGGTGATTCCCTTGGTCACAATCTGCTCGGTAGGTACGCCTGCCAGCTCCTCGCCCTTTAAAAGAATGCTGCCGCTCTCCGGCTTCACCAGTCCCACGATGGAACGGAGGGTGGAGCTTTTTCCGGCTCCGTTGGCTCCAATCAGGGTGACAACCTCCCCTTTGGGTACCGCAAAACTGATATCCTTTACCGCCTTAATTCCGCCGTAGGATACATTCAAATCCTTCACTTCCAGAATATTACTCATCGTCCGCACCTCCCAGATATGCTTCGATTACCTTCGGATTGTTCCGGATCTCCTCCGGCGTACCCTCCGCAATGGGCTTTCCGAAATCCAGCACATAGATACGGTCGGAAATCTCCATAACCAGATCCATATGATGCTCAATCATAAAGACCGTCAGGTTGAATTTTTTGCGGATCTCATCGATGAACTCCGTCAGCTCCAGGGTCTCCTGGGGATTCATGCCTGCCGCCGGCTCATCCAGCAAAAGAAGCTCCGGTTTGGTAGCCAGGGCCCGGGCGATCTCCAGATGGCGCTGCTTGCCGTAGGGCAGAGAGGTTGCCAGCTCGTCTCTTACGTCAGTCAGTCCCACGATTTCCAGAAGCCGCTCAGTCTCCTCCCGCATCTTGGCCTCTTCCTTTCCATTTAGACGGAAGGTAGCGGTAAAAATATTGCTGGTCCGCAGCATATGCTTGGCAATCAGAATATTATCAAATACGGTCTGGCTCTTGAACAGACGGATATTCTGGAAGGTTCTGGCAATTCCCAGACGGGTAATCTTATCCGGCGTGGGTGCCAGCACATGCTGTCCCTCATACATGACCGGATTTTCTCCCCGGTACAGCTTCTTCATTTTCCCCTGCGGGTGATTCTGTACGATTTTATTTCCTTTATAATAGATAGCGCCGTTACTGGGGGCGTACACGCCTGTGATCACGTTGAAGGCTGTAGTCTTACCGGCTCCGTTGGGGCCGATGAGGGATACAATCTCCCCTCTGTTGACCTCCAGGTTCATATTGTCTACCGCAATGACGCCGCCAAACTGCATGGTGACATTTTCTACTTTCAGAACATTTTCTGTATTCATCTGGAAGCGCCTCCTTCCGTACCTTTCTTTTTTCTGCCTAACCTGCGGAAGAAATTCGCGATTCCTTCAATCGAAAACTCCTTATCTCCCATAATACCCTTCCGGTAGAACAGCACTACGCACATAATAATGACCGCGAAAACAACCTTACGGAAACCGGCGCGTAAGAGAGGCACATGAAAGCTTCCGATATACAGATTGTCATTGTCCAGGAACCGCAGCCACCACTCGGAGCAGGCAATGAACAGGAAGGAGCTGATACAGCTTCCTGTCACGGATCCGATACCGCCGATTACCACAATCAGCAGAATCTCATAGGTCATGGCTGACTTGAACATGGACGCCTGAATGGTAGTCTGGTAC
>CAKRTY010000104.1 GCA_934402125.1 uncultured Anaerosacchariphilus sp.
CAAGGCAAACGGCACCTACGATGAGATTATCAAGACCTACGTAGGCGAATAAGATATATACAGAGCAGAGCAGCCGCATGTCGTGGCTGCTTCCTGCACTGTGGAAGCCCCTGTATCGGAGGTTTCCACAATGCAGGAAGTATTCTGCGGTAAGGAGAGAAAAGCTTATGACAGCAATTATTCAGGTATATGGCAGCATGTTGCTGGAGGCGTTGGGCAGAACGTTGCTGATGACCCTTCTGGCGCTGATTTTCGCCATGATTATCGGTATGATATTCGGTCTGATGAACGTGGGACATAACCGGGTGCTGAATCTGATCGGCACGGTCTATGTGGACGCGGTCCGAGGCGTTCCGCTTATCGTACTGGCGTATTTTGTGTTTTTTGGTATTCCGGCCGGCGTTCAGCAGCTGGGCTATTCCGGTTTCCGTCTGAGCGCATTGCAGGCGGGTACTATCGCGCTGTCCATGAACTGTGGCGCGTATATGGCTGAGATTATTCGCGCGGGTATCGAGAGCGTGGATCGGGGCCAGATGGAGGCGTCCCGGAGTCTGGGTCTTTCCTACGGTTCTTCCATGGCGCTGGTTGTGGTGCCCCAGGCGGTCCGCACTATGATTCCTTCCATTATCAATCAGTTTATCATCACCCTGAAGGATACCTCTATTCTGTCTGTCATCGGTTTCCCGGAGTTGACCAATGTAGGTAAGACCATCATGGGCAATACATTCAAGAGTCTGCAGACCTGGGCTATCGTCGGTATTATGTACATGATTGTCATCATTACCTTAAGTAAGCTGGCAAAGAGAATCGAGAGGAGGGTAAACCGTGGCAGATAATAAGATTCATGTAACGAACCTGAAAAAGAACTTTGGAAAGCTGGAGGTTCTGAAGGATATCAGTATGGATATCACCGAAGGCGAGGTTGTGGTTCTTCTGGGACCCTCCGGAAGCGGTAAATCCACCTTCCTGCGCTGCCTGAACCAGCTGGAGACGGCGACGGCAGGCCAGATTCTGATAGACGGCTATGACGTGACGGACAAGCACACGGATATCAATAAGGTGCGTCAGAACATCGGTATGGTGTTCCAGCATTTTAATCTGTTCAATCATCTGAATGTGATGGACAATATGACACTGGCTCCGGTCCATCTGAAGGTTATGACCAAGGACGAGGCCCGGAAAAAAGCCATGGAGCTTCTGACCCGTGTCGGTCTGGCAGATAAGGCGGAGGCATTCCCAAGCCAGCTCTCCGGCGGACAGAAGCAGCGTGTGGCTATTGCCCGCGCCCTGGCTATGAAGCCGGATATCATGCTCTTCGACGAGCCTACCTCTGCCCTTGACCCGGAGATGGTAGGAGAGGTTCTGGCGGTTATGAAGGAGCTGGCCCGGGAGGGTATGACCATGGTTGTCGTAACCCATGAGATCGGTTTTGCCCGCGAGGTGGCAGACCGGGTAGTCTTCATGGAAGGCGGTTACATCGTGGAGCAGGGTACGCCCGAAGAGGTGCTGGCTCATCCGAAGGAGCCCAGAACTATTGATTTCCTGAGTAAGGTACTGTAATAAAACAGAAGAATAGAACAGCCGCAGCTGCAGATGACGCAGCCGCGGCTGTTTTGGTTTTACTTTGAATGATCTGTTATTTTCCCAAAATCCCCGCCTGGGGGATATTGACTTCCTTATGCGGCAGTGCTAAAATTTAAATATTGAGAGTTATTTCCAAAAAATACAGCTACATAACCCAAGGAGGGACATGAAAAATGAGCGTATTAACAGATTTAATCTACGGAGGCTCAAACGCAGTTGCAGGACTGACCGAAGGCGCAGTCAATGACGCGATTGCAAAGTATGGCGAGGACAAGAAGGTGGCAATGCCGGATACGGCGTACTTCCTGCCGACCATCTACGCCGCTACCGGCGTAAAGGTTACAAAGCTTGGCGATCTGCCGGCTTGTGTAGGCGTACTGAAAAGCCTGATCAGCAACAAGGAAGACCTGGGAGAGGCACTGAACGCAGGTCTGGCTACCGCAGTGGGAGCAGAGATCATCGAAGCATTGAAATATGTAGACAATGCAGACCCCTATGCGAATGACAGCGGTATCGGCTTCGTACCGGACCCGGTTATCCGTTCTCTGGGCGTTCCGCTTGTAACCGGAGATATTCCCGGCGTAGCGGTTGTACTGGGCAAGGCTGACAATGCAGAAGATGTAGTGACAGTTGTAAAAGATTACCAGAGCAAGGGTATCATGACCTTCCTGATTGGCGACGTCATCGAGCAGTGCGCAGAGGGCGGCGTAAAGATTGGCTTGGATTTCCGTGTAGTTCCGCTGGGACATGATGTGACCGCAGTCATCCATGTCGTAACCGTAGCGATCCGTGCGGCTCTGATCTTCGGTAATGTAACACCGGGCGATCTGCCGGGACTGCTGAAATATACCAAGGAAAGAGTGCCTGCATTCGTGAACACCTTCGGCGCTCTGAATGAGGTGGTTGTATCCGCAGGCGCAGGCGCTATCGCGCTGGGCTTCCCGGTTGTCGTAGACGTGGATCTGGGCGAGAATCAGGTTCCGGGCGCTCTGGAGTCTGTTTTGGATCACAGCATGACCGTGAAGAAGTCCCTGGAGCTGCGTAACATTAAAATTAAAGTAACGGAGCTTCCGATTCCGGTAGCATTCGCTTCCGCATTCGAGGGCGAGATTATCCGTAGAGGCGATATGCAGGTAGAGTTCAGTTCCCATAAGGCGCCCACCTGCGAGCTGGTACAGACCTGCAATGCAGATGAGATTGAGGATCACAAGATTACCATCGTCGGCAAGGATCTGGACGAGCTGGAGCAGGGTCAGACCTTCGCGCTGGCTACTTATGTACAGGTGGCAGGAGCAAAGATGCAGCCTGACTTCGAGCCGGTTATCGAGCGTAAGATTCATGCATGGTACAACTATATGGAAGGTGTGATGCACACCGGCCAGAGAAATCAGATCCGTGTCCGTGTAAGCAAGGCTGCTTATGAGGCAGGACTTCGCCTGACCCATTTCGCAGAGGTGCTTTACAATATGATCATGGACGAGTTTGATATCGTTGTAGATAAATGTCAGGTTACCATCGTAACCGATACCGATAAGGTTCAGGAGCTTCTGGATACCGTCGCTATGCCGACCTATGAGAAGCGTGACGAGCGTCTGGAGACCCTGACCGATGAGAGCGTAGATCAGTTCTACACCTGTACTCTGTGCCAGTCCTTCGCACCGTCACACTGCTGCGTGGTAACTCCGGAGCGTCTGGGACTTTGCGGAGCTGTATCATGGCTGGATGCAAAGGCAACCAAGGAGCTGAATCCCACCGGACCCTGCCAGCCGATTTCCAAGGAAGGCTGCGAGGACGAAGTAAAGGGAATTTACCCGGATGTAAACCGTATGGTAGCTGAGGCAACCCAGGGAGCCCTGGAAAGAGTAACCCTGTACTCCATTATGGAAGACCCGATGACCTCCTGTGGCTGTTTCGAGTGTATCTGTGGTATCGAGCCCTTCTCCAATGGCGTTATCATTGCCAACCGTGAGTACGCAGGCATGACGCCTCTTGGTATGACATTCGGTGAACTGGCAAGTATGACAGGCGGCGGAGTTCAGACGCCGGGCTTCATGGGCCATGGACGTCACTTTATCGCTTCCAAGAAGTTCATGAGCGCCGAGGGTGGCTTTGAGCGTATCGTATGGATGCCGAAGGAGCTGAAGGACGACGTAGCCGAGAGACTGAATAAGTCTGCGAAGGAGAAATACGGTATTGATAACTTTGCCGATATGATCGCAGACGAGACCGTAGCAACCGATGAGGAAACTCTGATGGCGTTCCTGCAGGAGAAGAACCATCCGGTACTGGGTCTGGATCCGATTATGTAACCAGGATTTCTGGTAAAACGATAGAATCAGAAAATGGGGTTTGGCTGCAGAAAGCCAGACCCCATTTTTTGAATTCTTAATTGTTTTTAAGAAAGCTTCCTTTTTCGGTATCCATCTGATACAATGGGGCTAACCTGTAGGGAGAGACAGGTTAGGGAAAAAGATTCAGGAGGACGAATATGAAATTAAAAAGAGTGATACCGATACTGGGACTGACCCTGGCGCTGACGGCAGCGACCGCCTGCGGCAGTAAGGCAGAGGATACGGCAGTCCGTATCTATGGAGAGATTGAGGAGGTTTCGGAAGAAGATATCATCGTAGATAATCAGTCTGATATGTCTTCCCAGGGAGAGATGATTCTGACGATCGATCCGGAGAATACGGTTCTGGTAGATGGGGAGAGCGGTCTGCCGCTGGAGCTTTCTGATGTGGAAAAGGGAAGCTTTGTGGCGTATCTGGGACCGGCCATGACCCTGTCTTTGCCGCCTCAGTGTACGCCGGAGGTTGTGTTCACCAATGTTTCGGAGAAGGAAGCGGCACCCTATTACGCAGTCATTGCCCGGAAGCCGGTTGCGAAAGACGGCAGCCTGAAAGTGGTTGCTGAAGATGGACAGAGCTATGTGATTCCGGACACGGCGGAGATAAAGCCCTTCCGTACCCGGAATGTGGTCCGGGCTGAGGATATCCAAAAAGGGAGCCGGTGTCTGATCTGGCAGAATGAACAGGAGGAGGTAGTCCGCGTGGTGCTTCTGGACGCGGAATAAGAGAGGCTTACAGAGATGATAAAAGCGGCATTTTTTGATATCGACGGGACATTACTGGATCACAGCATAGGAAGAATTCCGGAGGATACGGAAGAAGCGCTGGAGAAGCTGCAGAAAAACGGGATCCTGGTCTGCACCAGTACCGGACGCCATTTAAAGGAACTAAAAGAGCTGGGTATCACCAGGATTCCCTTTGACGGTCATGTGCTTCTGAACGGACAGATATGCCTGGACCGGAATGAAACGCTCCTGGATTCCAGGCCCATACCGGAGGAGGATATTCAGGGGGCGCTGCGCTGGTTCCGGGAAAAAGAGCTGCCGATGGCTTTTGTGGAAGAAAAACAGATTTATATCAATTTTATCAATGATCGGGTGCGACTGACCCTGGCGGATATTTCCTCGGAATTGCCGGAGACGGGGAGCTTTACAGGCAATCCGGTCTATCTGATCAATGTGTTTGCCGATGAGAAAGATGTAGCCCGGGTGTTGACGGATTTGCCCCACTGCAGCATGACCCGTTGGAATCCCTACGGCGTGGATATTATCGTCGCAGGCAACAGCAAGGCCAAGGGCATGGAGCGTCTGCTGGCCCATTATGGTATCAGACGGGAAGAAATCATTGCCTTCGGCGACGGGGAAAATGATATGGAAATGCTTGCCTATGCGGGAATTGGCGTGGCCATGGGAAACGCGGATCCGGAGGTAAAGGAAATCGCGGATTACGTGACCAAAGGCGTCGGAGAGGGCGGTATCGCCCATGCGCTGGCTCATTTTGGACTGATATAAGATATAAGAAAAGAGCGACGGGAAAGCCCTGGTCTGTCAGAAATGACAGCCGGGGCTTTCTGTGTAAAATACGGAATCAAAGGACACAAAGGAAACTTTTCTTTAAGATAAGGAGCTGGTGTCTCCGGTGCTTCCGAAGTTTCTTGCTATCTCAAAATCAACGGTGGCGGTATCCAGCGGGGAAGCGCTCGTCAGCTCAAAGTATACGTAGCTGCCGTCCCTGGTTAAAGCGTAACCGGCTGCCGTATAGACGGTGCCGTCCACCTGTTCGTCCTGATAGAACAGGTAAGAGGAAGTACCCCGATCCACCAGTTCACCGATGGTGCAGGGAATGGAAGCCTCTTCCATATCGACTACGTGTTCCGATACGTAATCGGAGAGAACCTCGTCCAGAATCCATTTCTCAGATTCCTCCAGGGAAGTACAAGTAAGGGAAACCTCCGGAGCGGTTTCCTCCGGCAGTTGTTCAGCATTTACGGAAAGAGGCTCCAGATAAAGTGCCAGGGCCAGCAGTCCGGCGAAGAAGATACAGGATAATTTTTTCATAGGATCACCTCATTTAAGATTCAGCTTCATTTTCTAATTATTATCATAGCAGGAATATATTACGAAATTATGATGAAATCTTTAGAATTATATTATAAATATCAAAATAATAGAAAAAGATTCAGATAAAAACACAAATTTCCACAGAATTCGAGACAAGCGGACAAAAAGAAAGAACAAACAAAATGCATATTTGGATTGCTGTCTTGTCACCTGTATGGTATGATGGAAAGGCAACAACAGAAGCATAAGAAAAGAGG
>CAKRTY010000105.1 GCA_934402125.1 uncultured Anaerosacchariphilus sp.
ACGTAACCTTATCGCTCACCTGTCCGTCCGGATACTGCTTCTTCAGTTCCACCGCATCCGGCTGCTTGGTTTCATAGCCTTCCTTGAGATACAGGTTATCATGATACCCTTTTGGGCTAACCAGCTCCCGCAGGGTATAGGTCTTGCCAACCTCCAGGCCGCGGATCACCTGCTGGTCACTATGGGTGGTCAGCAGCGTGGTAAAGGAATTGCCATCCTCATCCAGAAGCTCCAGGGTTGCTCCATCCAGTTCCTGCTCGGTAAAATAATCCATTACCTGAATCTGTACCTGCACCGGAGCATTCTTGACCGTTTCTGAAATCTCAATCACTTCTCTCTGATCCTCCCGGTAGGAAGCGTCCACCATTACTTTCTCTTTCGTGGTCGTATATCCCATCGGCGCTTTCAGTTCTTTTACATAATACTGTCCCAGTGGTAAATCCGATGCAAAGACTGCTTTCTGCACCTCTCCGCTTTCATCCACGGTAGTCTCTGCCGTCGCTATCAATGTTCCTGCTTTTAACACTACTTTATCCTTATAATTCTTGATATCTTCCGCTGCATAGAGGCCAAACACGGCGCCTGCCAGCGGCTCTTTCTGTTCTGCGTCCAGCTTTTCAACCGCAATCGCTGCCTTCTGGCGGGGATTCTCGAAGCTGCTGTCCCGGTAAATCACCGGAACCTTCTGGCCTGCATAGGCAATCTCCACCTCCCGGGGCTTCGCATTTTCCGGACTCATAGCAAATCCATATCCGGCCCTGATCTGGGTAATGGTATACCTGCCAAGGGGCAGTCCTTTGGCCACCTCGGTTCCTTCCCAGTCCTCCTGTCCGGTCCAGGTCTGGCCCTCTGCATTCGTGGTCAGGGTTGTGACCAGATCACCTTTGGAGAACAGCTTGCTTGCATTCACTCCGCCCTCCGGACTGTAGATATCTTCCGCTGCCCGGATCTCATACTCCGCACCCTCAATCGGCTGCAGCTCATAGGAAAAGCGATAATCCCGGTATTCACTCAGCTCCTTCTCTGTCAGCCCATCCTCATCCGGAGTGTCCAGGCCAATCAGGCCCTTTACATAGTAGCCGAAGAAGTTCTGAATCGTATCCCCAAGCCTTTCCAGAATCGTTGCGCCGTCCTGCTTCGCAGACACCAGCTGCTCACCCTCTTCGTAAATGGAAATCTTGCCAATAGCCGGAGTATTCTGCTGGGCCGCCACTGTCACAAAGGCATCTGCATCCCGGTCATAGACTGCCTCCTCAGAAGACACCACGACCTTCACAGTGCTATTCTCTACCTTGTCCCAGGCTCCCGTCCCTTCTGTCTCGTAAAAGGTATGGTTCCCGTCTGCAATCGTAGCTCTCTTGGCAATCACACCCTCATGGCCTGCCAGCACATATCCTTCCGGTGCAGCTACCTCTTCCAGGGTATAGGTTCCTGCCGGAAGTGCTGCCGGGGTATCCACATACACATTTCCACTTAACTCAGCCCGTGCAATCTTCCGTGTCACAAACGGGTTCTCCGCTGTTCCCATCAGCTCACCCTGGCTGGACTGCACCACCAGATCGCCGTATTTCTTCTGATACTCTCTTTTCTGGTCGGAACTCCACTCGGCACTACAATAGGCAAACCAGGCTCCGTCTGTATCGTGAATCACATAGCCTGCGCCGGGCTTCAACACCCTCTTGTGGCTGTTCGCATCCTGCTTGCGGATCCGGATTAACGAAGTAATCGGCTTGTCCACCGCAATCACCAGGTCATCCAGCGGCTGACCCTGGCCGTCCCCTTTTTTCTCGCCATCCTGGTCATCACCCATTACATTCAGTACAAAGGGTCTGGTGGCAATCTTGTTTTCCGGTGTGGTGGTCTCTACCACCAGATACCGTCCATAGGGCAGCTCCGATGTGGTTACCACTCCCTTGCTGTCACTGACCATCTCCGATACCAGGTAGGCATGTTCTCCCTCTGCATGATAGCTGGTCCCATCCTTATACAGTACGGATTTTGTAAGCCAGCCATTTACCACATCGTCACTGTCCGCATCTGCATAGACCGTGGCCGGTCTCTGCTGGCGCATGGCATCATAGTCCAGGGTGGCCGGGTTCCGGAAATCGTCGATGATGGCCTGGGGCAGCTCTGCGTCTGACAGCCCTGCATACTTGCCGCCTGCCAGTTCAGATACCAGATAGACGGAGAACTTCGCTCCTGCCACTGCCTCAAAGGAGCTCTGCTTATCGGTTCCCGTTACCTTATAAAAGCTCAGTGCCTGCTTCTTTACCTGCTCCGTCACTGTATCGGTTCCTGCCGTGGTGTTCTTAAGTTCTGCTTTAAAAATGCCATCCTTTTCATCCGTCAGCTCCAATGCACAGGCTTTCACCGGATATTTCACCGGGTCAAGCAGATACCCTTTGGAAGCCTGGATTTCCTGCACATACCACAGGTCTCCTACTACATAGACGCCAGCAAAATCGAAGTGTCCTGTCTCATCGGTCGTTGCCCTGGCAATCAGCTTGTCCCCGTCATACAGCCCATAGACCGCTCCGGCCAGTGTGGCATCGCCCTGGCTTATGCCTGCCGCAAGGGCTTCCTCATCCTCCTTCAACAGGGCATTGTCCGGCTCTGCTTTTCCGGAAAAGCTCCACTTTTTCAGCGCATTTTCAAATGTTACTTTGGAAGTATTCCCTTTGTGGGCTGCATCGTCATACGTTACCGTAACCATCTGACTCTCCGGAATCACATACTGGTATAGCTCCTGGGAAACCTGTGCCTTACACTCTGCATCTGCCGGAACTGCCGAAGCCTTAATCTCCTCTACCTGATAGATTCCTATCGGTACGTTCGCAAAGGTCAGTCTTCCATCTTTATCCGTTACCCCGTACTTCAGCACCGAAATACCGGAATCCGATGTCCCGCTTAATTTATATGCGAAGCCTGCCAGCCCATCATTGTAATGATATTCTTTTTCAGCCGCTGCATTATAAGCATCCTCCGGCGCTTTCTCAATTTTCTTGGTCAGATCCACATTTCCTGTCTTATAGATATTATTCACAGAATAGATACTTGTCTGGTTCGGCTCCACGTTCACAACCCCGGAAGCCGGTACATCCCAGTAGGATGCAGTCCCGTTTTCGGTTACTGTATAAGTTCCCATCGGTACGCGCGTGAAAGATGCAACGCCAGACGTATTTGTCATAACTGTCTGATTAATAGTATCGCCATAAGCCGAGGTTCCGGTCAGTGTCATGGTAAATCCGGCAAGGGAAGCCGCATAGCTACTTGGATTGGTGATACTTTTCACTACATTCAGATCACCATAACCTTTCAGTAGCTTTCCATCTACGCCTACACTGGATAGTTCAATGGAATAATACTCGCAGCCGTGGTAACTCACGCGAAAAGGTGCTGACGGTTCCGCATGAAATGCCACTCCCACACTCATGCTGTAGTCCGTCCGGTCATCATCGACTGTTCCTGTAACATACTGCCCCTTCCAACGCATAGTAGTGTTATCCGACGTATAGTAACCTCTTGCTCCCGTCTTACCACAGATACCCTCGCCTCTGTCCAGGTCATGGGCAAACAGATATCCATCTACTGTCAGCTCCTCGTTGGTTCCGGCCCGGAAGAAATGATACTCCATTTCCACGGTAAAGTCCTGTGGCTCATACCCACACCATGCCGGGGAACCAATGGAAATCAAATCCCTACCAAAACTCGTCGCCACAAAGGCCTCTCCTTCGGTAAGCCAGTAATATACCAGCACGTCCGCTTTTACATGCTGACCATCCACATAGCAGCTACCGGATTCCGGATATTTAATCCACACATTGCTGTCCTTAGAATGATTAGTCGCATATCTGCCGTCTTTCCAACCAGATCCATATATTGCAGTACTCTTCTTACCCTGGTAAATGATGCCAGCCCCGTACTCCGAGGGGATACTATAAATATCGCCTGTATTCGCAAGAGAGACAGGGTCAACATAGCTTGCAAAAAAAGCTCCTGCAGCCTCCAGCTTACGCATGTCCACCTGTTCCTGATGCTCTTCGTCCAGGGATTCATACAGATCACAAATCTCGGTAAACGTATCATAAAGCGCTGTCAGTTCGTCCTTATCCATCCACCACAGCTCCGCTTCTTCTGGAAAGGCCTCTACCATTTCCTTCAGGCGAGCTACTTTTTCCTCGTCTGTCTCCTGAAGTTCCATAACCTCTTCCTGCTTCACTGCTTCTTCCGACACAACTATATCCTCACTGCCAGAGTTTATCAGCGTTTCTTTTTCCGTCTCTTCTACTGAATCCACAGTCTCAGTCTCTGCCTCTTCCTTTGAACCCTCTTCTCTTTTCTGCTCTTTCTCAGCTACAGACACATCTCCCCCGATATTCTCTGTACCCTTTTCCTCTTCCTGAGTCCGCCCAATATCCTTCGCTTCCCCGGAAATCTCCATAATCACATTTCCTGAAGTATCCGCTTCTGACATATCTGACGCTTCTATCTGCTTCTCTCCGCTTGAAGCGTATGCTACCGTCGGGAACGCGCTTGACAGCAAGTTCACGCACATGACTATTGCCAGAACTAATGTTATGATTCTTTTAAAATCCATTTTCTTCCTCCCTTCGTAATCATCTAAACTTTTTCACTTGTCCCTGTCCTCTCACTTCTCCATCTGAACACTCACCTCTTTCCATGAGATTTTCCTATCCGTCCTAACGCTCCTTTCCCCGCTGGGCCTGTAATCATTGTAGATTTATGAGGATTTCAATTTTATACCGCAATCCACGCATTTCTACGTGTCTGCCACGCGCCCTATTTCAGTTCATAAAAAAAGGAACAGACCCATTCCGATCTGTTCCCTGTCATCTTCTTACTATATCTCATCCTACTTTTTCTAATATCTCCACCTTTTCCAGATTTTCCAACATTCCCTGAAGCACACTTCTGACCAACATTTTCTTCATCTGGGGCAGCTTTTCGATTTGTTTTTCCAAATCCGAAAGCTCTGTCCCGTTTTCTCCCCTCGTCCTGCTCTCTCCAAATAATAGATAGTCCACCGACGTCCCCAGTGTTTCCGCCATATCCATCAGGATATCCACACTGGTTCCTCTGTATCCCCTCTCAATATCCGCTACTGACCTCCAGGACAGGGCTATCTTTTCCGCAAATGTCTCCTGTGTATATCCACGTATTTTCCTTAATTCCGCAATTCTCCGACCGCTCTTTTTGTAATCGTACATACTTCCTCCTCTCCGGGTAAAACCGGTTGGAAGAAACTCATTTTTTTCTGTAATAAATGAAACGCAGAGAACACCCAGTCCTTTCCTACCGGTTGTCCCCTGCGTCTCTGGTGCTTCATTGTCTTTCCATCCGACAATGGCCCTTATCAGGTGGGCCCTATTCACTTACTTTAAATCTTCCAGACATCATCCACTGCCTGACTGCGAATCATCGCTTCTGTCATACCTCGCAAAGCCATGACTCTCTTGCATCTACAGCACTTGATTTCCAGTTCCACACTGCCTGCCAAATAGTCAAACATGTGCTGATTGCATTTTCTACAACGAATCTCAATCCTGCTTCTTTTATCTTTTGTTCCTGTCAATCTCATTCACTCCCGACTATACAAAATCCATCCATTTTGTACCTGCTAGGAAAGGGAAATCACCTTTGCAAGTGGTATCTGCCAGAAGTTCCGGCGCATAGTTTTCTCTATGCTCTGGCAGATAAATTTAAGCTGATCTGTACCCGTCTTTCTCTTCTCGCTCCTTTCAAAAATCGAATGTATGTTCGTTTTTCTTATTATACTTCTTACTGACTGTGATTACAAGACCTATTTTAAGTATTTTCAAAACCCTTGAATTTCAGATTGCTATTTTGATAATATTTTGATAAAATTAAGATAAAATATATACCATGAAAGGAGTGCTTTCATATGATCCAGATTCGACCTGTCTCTGACCTGCGAAACAAGTTCCCGGAAATTGAAAACCTGGTAAATGACGGGAACCCGGTTTACCTGACTAAAAATGGATACGGTGCCATGGTGGTTCTAA
Organism: uncultured Anaerosacchariphilus sp.; assembly: GCA_934402125.1. GTDB lineage: Bacteria > Bacillota > Clostridia > Lachnospirales > Lachnospiraceae > Laedolimicola. The sequence goes on from CAKRTY010000105.1 coordinate 6,045, forward strand.
GTCTTGAAC
>CAKRTY010000106.1 GCA_934402125.1 uncultured Anaerosacchariphilus sp.
CAATAAAGTGGACGATTATCCCTACGGCGGCGGAGCCGGCATGGTCATGCAGGCGGAGCCGGTCTACAGGGCCTGGGAGTCTGTGACCGGAAAAATCGGACGGAAGGCCCGCACCATTTATGTGACGCCTCAGGGCGCTGTGTTCAATCAGAAGATGGCGGAGGAACTGGCGAAAGAGGAGGACGTGATCTTTCTCTGCGGCCATTACGAGGGCGTAGATGAGCGTGTGCTGGAAGAAATTGTGACGGACTATGTCTCCATCGGCGATTATGTACTCACCGGAGGGGAGTTTCCGGCCATGGTGATGATCGACGCCATTTCGAGACTGGTGCCCGGAGTTCTGAATAACGAGGATTCCGCAGAGTTTGAAAGCTTCCAGGACGGGCTTCTGGAATATCCCCAGTACAGCCGCCCGGAGATCTGGCATGAAAAAGAGGTACCCCCGGTACTTCTTTCCGGCAATCACACCCATATAGAGGGTTGGCGGCAGGAACTTTCTATTTTGCGGACAAGAGAGCGGCGGCCGGATCTCTACGGGACTTACCGGGAGCAGCAAAAGAAAATGCAGGAAAAAGATAAGAGAAAACGCCGTTTCAAGGGCGTCATCTTTGACATGGACGGTTGTCTGATTGATTCCGAGCGTCTTTATGCCCAGTGCTGGAAGATGGCCTTTCATAAGATGGGGATTCCCATTTCAGATGAGACACTGGACAGTTGGAACGGCATCGGCGGAAAGGATCTGGATCATGCGATTGAGAGCGTGACCGGAGAGGCGCGCCTTACACCGGAGCTGCGCGCGATCCGCGACGGATATCTGGCCGGGGCGCTGGAGGATGGCCGTATGCCCCTGATGCCTTACGCAAAGGAAATTGTGACCCTGGCAAAAGAAAAAGGTATGACGGTAGGTGTGGCCAGCGGTTCCGTTCGGGAACGGGCGGAGAAAATGTTACGTTTTCACGGAATCTATGAGATGCTGGACTGTACAGCTTTTGGAAATGAAGTACAGGCGGGAAAACCGGCGCCGGATCTGTATCGGCTGGCCATGAAGCGGGGGGGCTTAAAGCCTTCCGAGGCAATCGCCTTTGAGGATTCGCTCAGCGGCGTAAAGGCAGCCCGGGCAGCCGGACTTCGGACTGTCTATGTACCACAGCCGGGCTTCCGGGATCTGGAGCCGGATGTGAATTATTATCGGAAAATCGGCGATCTGGCTGAAGGCATGGCGATTTTGCGCGCTCTGCCGTAACAAGAGAGAAAAAGGGAAGAGACATTGGAAGGAAATTTGACGAAGGGTCCCATTTTGAAGACATTGACGAAGCTTGCGATTCCCATCATGGCTTCGTCTTTTCTTGGGACGTTGTATAACATTACGGATATGGCCTGGATTGGGCGTCTGGGCTCGAAAGCAGTGGCTGGCGTCGGCGTGGGCGGCATGTATATCTGGCTGTCCCAGGGGCTGGCGTCCATGGCCCGCATGGGCGGTCAGGTACAGGTGGCACAGTGTATCGGACGGGGAGACCGGGAGGCGGCCCGGGGCTATGCCCAGACGGCGGTGCAGCTGGCGACGGTTCTAGGACTGGCTTTTTCGGCGATCTGCGTAATTTTTCTGCATCCGCTGGTGGATTTTTTTAAGCTGACGGATCCGGAGGCACTGGAGGCGGCCTTCTCTTATACGCTGGTAGCCTGCGGCCTGCTGGTGTTTTCGTTTCTGACGCTGACCCTGACCGGCCTCTATACGGCCCAGGGTGATTCGAAGACGCCCTTTGTGGCGAACCTCATCGGTCTGGTGACGAATATGATCCTCGATCCGGTGCTGATTCTGGGCCCGGGCCCGTTCCCAAAGCTGGGCGCGGTGGGAGCGGCCATTGCCACGGTAACCGCGCAGTTTATCGTCATGGGAATCATGATTCTGGGCGTGGTGCTGCGGCAGAACGGAAATGTATTGAAGGGCATGCGGCTGTTCGCAAAGCCCCAGGTGGAATATGTGAGCGGCATCTGCAAAATCGGAATTCCCACGGCCCTGCAGGGTATGGCCTACTGTGCCATTTCCATGGTGCTGACCCGGATGGTATCGGCCTTCGGTGCGGCTGCCGTGGCAGTGCAGCGGGTAGGCGGCCAGATCGAATCCGTCTCCTGGAACACAGCGGACGGCTTCGGGGCGGCTCTGAATGCTTTCATCGGGCAGAATTACGGCGCAGGCAAAATGGATCGGGTGAGAAAGGGCTACCGGGCTTCCCTCTGGACGGTGGGCGTCTGGGGCGTCCTGATTACCCTGACCTTTGTGCTGCTGCCGGAGCCTATCGCGAAAATCTTTTTCTATGAACCGGAAGCCATCGCCATTGCGGTGGGCTATCTGATTATCATCGGCTTTTGCGAGGGCTTCATGTGCGAAGAGCTGATGACAGTGGGCGCTTTATCAGGCCTGGGACGGACCCGCCTGTGCAGCGTCATCAGCATCACCTTCACCAGCGCCCGGATTCCGCTGGCCATTCTTTTGGGCGGACGCATGGGCCTGACCGGCATCTGGTGGGCGTTCTCATCCACATCCATCGCAAAAGGGATTGTTTTTGTGCTGACTTTCTTCTATATTACCCGGGAGACGAAAAGTTCTGCGGTTCGGTAAAAAAGCTCTTGTATTAGGGACGAAATGCTTTTATAACAAGAAAGGTTAAGCAATTGTAAACAACATACAACCGAAAAAGAAAGGGTAAATGTTATGAATGAATCAAAGGGAGTAATTCGCGACGCCAGAAAACTGGGCGTGCCCAAAATGCTGATTCTGGGCTTGCAGCACATGTTCGCCATGTTCGGAGCGACAATTCTGGTTCCGATTCTGGTCAACAGCTATTTTGTAGACGCCTGCGGAGAGGGACCGACCAGGGGACTTACGGTAGCTGTTACGCTGTTCTGCGCGGGCTTCGGAACCCTGCTGTTCCATGTATGCACCAGGTTTAAGGTGCCTGCATTCCTGGGATCCTCCTTCGCCTTCTTAAGCGGATTTTCTACCGTGGCGCATCTGGACACCGGCATGTATGCCACTATGGGAGCCAATGAAAAAGCGGCTTATGCCTGCGGCGGTGTAGTCGTGGCAGGTCTTCTGTACCTGGTACTGGCGCTGATTATCCGTCTGGTGGGCGTAAAGCGCGTAATGCGGTTCCTGCCGCCGGTTGTAACCGGACCGGTTATCATCTGTATCGGACTGAGCCTGGCAGGATCCGCCATCAACAATGCTTCCTCCAACTGGTTTCTGGCTCTGGTGGCATTGGCAGTTATCATTGTATTTAACATCTGGGGCAAGGGAATGTTCAAGATTATCCCGATCCTGATGGGCGTTGTCATTTCCTATCTGGTTGCGCTTCTGATGACCATGGCAGGCATGACCAACCCGGACGGTTCCGCGATCCTGAATTTCTCTGCCATCGCAAGCTCCGGATGGGTAGGCGTTCCGCCCCTTCAGCTCTGCAAGTTTGATATTACCGCGATTCTGGTTATGGCCCCCATTGCCATTGCAACCATGATGGAGCATGTAGGCGATATGTCTGCGATTTCCGCGACGGTAGGAGAAAACTTTATTGCAGAGCCGGGTCTTCACAGAACCCTGATGGGAGACGGTCTTGCCACATCCCTGGCAGGCTTCCTGGGCGGACCGGCTAATACTACATACGGTGAGAACACCGGCGTACTGGAGCTGAGTCGGGTACACGACCCGCGCGTCATCCGTATCGCAGCGATCTTTGCTATTATCGTAAGCTTTATTCCGAAGGTTTCCGCTATCATCAGCACCATGCCCTCCGCTATCATCGGCGGCGTCAGCTTTATGCTGTACGGTATGATTTCCGCTATCGGCGTGCGGAACGTGGTAGAGAACAAGGTAGATCTGACCAAGTCCAGAAACCTAATTATCGCAGGCGTTATCTTTGTCTGCGGCCTGGGCTTCAGCAGCGGCGTGACCTTTACAGTAGGCGGCACACCGATTACCCTGACCGCGCTGGCTATCGCGGCTATCGCAGGCATCCTGCTGAATATGATTCTGCCGGGAAATGATTACGAATTCGGCGTGAATGAGTCCGGCGATGAGAACCGGGGGATTCACGCGTAAGAATTAAGAAATTTATGCGAAATAAGCCTTGCATTTTAGGAAGGCCTATGATAAAATTAACCACGTTGTGATAAAAAGCAGATGGTCCGCTGCTGCAGCAGTGGGAAAAGGGCATCTTTCGTAGGAAAGAGAAGCGAAGCAGATACGCGCCGGCCTCCGGTGCGGTTTCGGGTCCTTCGTACTGGCGGTAAGAACATCCAGAAAACAAGGAGGAGACAACGAAATGAACGAGATTATTAAGAACATTGAAGCTGAGCAGCTGAAGGCTGAAGCACCGGAGTTCAAGGTAGGAGATACCGTAAAGGTTTACGGTAAGATCAAAGAGGGAAACCGTGAGCGTATTCAGGTATTCGAGGGTATCGTACTGAAGAAGCAGGGCGGCGGAGTTCGCGCTACCTTTACTGTAAGAAAGAATTCCAACGGTGTTGGTGTTGAGAAGACATGGCCGCTGCATTCCCCGAACGTAGAGAAGGTTGAGATTGTTCGTCATGGTAAAGTAAGACGTGCAAAGCTGAACTACTTAAGAGGACGTGTAGGAAAGCGCGCAAAGGTAAAAGAGCTTGTAAAATAATCCCGAAGGTTGTTAAGGATAAGGGGAGAATGTATATTCTCCCTTTTTCTTTCATGTAGCCTATCGCTATGTGAAAGGCCATCCGGCAGAATCCCATGAAAAGGTACGGGAGGTATAACGATGCGAAGAAGAGGACTGAATTTCCGGCGGAGAAAAAAGAAGCTGAATCTGACAGCTCTGCAGGGCGCGGCTTTCTGGATAGGCGAGGTGATTCTTGCCTTTGTGGTGGGCTGTATGGTGGTCTGGTTTTTCGGCTATTCCTTAAGTAACGTGGGAGAGTCCATGGAACCGACCCTGAAAAGCGGAGACAAGGTGCTGATCAACCGGCTGGTCTATGAGGTGAAATCGCCGGATTACGGAGATTTGATTGTATTTAAGCCAAAGGGCAATCAGAACGCCCATTATCATATCAAGCGGGTGGTGGGAAAGCCCGGAGACACGGTTACGGTGAAAAGCGGCCGCGTCTTTGTAAACGGAGAATTGCTGAATGAAACGGTACAGACAGAGAGTATGCAGGATGCAGGCCTGGCAGAGGACGGCGTGAAGCTGGGTACCGACGAGTATTTTGTGCTGGGCGATAACCGGAACAACAGCGAGGACAGCCGGAGCGCCAATATCGGCAATGTGAAGAAGGAAGAAATACTGGGCAAGGCCTGGTTTACAGTGACGCCCGGAGAGCGCTTCGGACGACTGAGATAAATAACGGAGAATGAATATGAATATACAGTGGTATCCCGGCCATATGACTAAGGCCCGGAGAATGATGCAGGAAAATATCAAGCTGGTGGATCTGGTGATTGAGCTGGTGGACGCGCGGGTGCCCTTAAGCAGCAGGAATCCGGATATTGATGATCTGGGACGCAATAAGGCGAGACTGCTGCTGCTGAACAAGTCGGATCTGGCAGACGAAGCAGCCAACGAGGCATGGAGCGCTTATTTCCGGGCAAAGGGCTTTCAGGTCGTGAAGCTGAACTCCCGCAGTGGCGCGGGCTTTAAAAGCGTAAATGCAGCCGTACAGGAAGCCTGCAAGGAAAAAATCGAGCGTGATCGGCGAAGAGGAATTCTGAACCGGCCGGTCCGGGCCATGGTGGCAGGTATCCCAAACGTGGGAAAATCCACCTTTATCAACAGCTTTGCGGGCAAGGCCTGCACCAAGACCGGCAATAAGCCCGGCGTCACCAAGGGAGCCCAGTGGGTGCGTCTGAATAAGCAGGTAGAGCTTTTGGATACGCCGGGAATCCTCTGGCCCAAGTTTGAGGATCAGGAGGTGGGAATCAAGCTTGCCATGATTGGATCGATTAAAGAAGAGATTCTGAATATCGAAGAGCTGTCCATGGAGC
>CAKRTY010000107.1 GCA_934402125.1 uncultured Anaerosacchariphilus sp.
GAAATACACCGTATACACCATGAAAAAACCACAGATAATCACGATGATGGACAAAAGTGCTGCCAAAATCAACATAATCAGGCTCTCACCAAAGCCCAGTCCCTTGATAATCTCCGCCTGTTCTGCGTTAATTGTCAATGTGGTGCTCTCGTCCGCTGACAAGAGCCCCACCAGCCTGCCCACCGACGTGAAGAAGGCCCGCATAATTGTTACATTTTTCGTCACCAGCCATTCCGCTATTCCCAGCCGCATCAGCATCCGAAGGATCGCCTCAAATCGAAGCTCCTCTTTGACATCCACACTCTCCGAGCAGAAGCCAATCACGAAAAATAAGACCACTAAGGACGACCCAACTGCTACAAAAGTAGGTTCAATATCCATAATGACCTTCCACGGGCCGCCACCCTTGAAGGTGGTCGGGGACTGACCCAGCAGTGCGAAAATCATGCCAATCTGATTGTTCCAGAAGCCGAATACCATTTCCAGCAAATCCAGAATCTTGTCCCCCAGCTTAAATACATCCATATCCGGTTCTCACCTCTCTTTCCTTTTTCTCTCCCGTTTCTGTCAGGATCCCATTTCAGAATCCGAGGAAGGAAAGCACCGGTGAAATCATCGCCATAATCGTTCCTGCCACAATTCCCTTCAGGGCTGAGTTCATGGACGAGGAATCCTGATTCTGATAAGCCTGGGCAAACTCCATGATGTTCTTTGCCAGAATAATCAGGCCCACCGCCCCGATCACGGCGATCACCAGTGTCTTCAGGTTGTCCAGCGGCTGCGTCACCACCTCCGTGCCTGCAGCGTGGCTGGTGATCACCCACAGGGCCGCCACATAGATCCCGGACACAATGGCCGTTACCGTCAGCACCTTTTTTCTCATGTTTCTCTCTTTTCTTTTATTCAATCGTTCTTCACTCCTTTTTTGTAAGCCATCCGGAAGGTACGCATTTCTTCCACGCGCACATCCGGATAAAATATTTCCAGTAGTTTCTCTTTGGGAATCCCTGCCCGGATTGCCTTTTTCAACTCTTCGATCTGCTCCACAGAATAATCCCACTCCGCAATCCGGGCCGCGATAGTATCCGGCTGATTTTCCCTGGCTTTCTGCTGATTTTGTTGCTGCTGCCCCTTATTCTTTTCCACATCTGTGCTTTGGATTTCTATCCGCGTATCTTCTCCGCCCAGCCGCATAAACGCCTCGTAGGTCACCGTATTAATATAGACCGGCGCTCCTGATTCCTTCTGTTTTTCGTAATAACGCATCGCCTTTTCATTCAACAGTTCATAGGGTTTCTGGTTCACCCTTGGCTCACGCACGTAAGCTTTTCCGCCTCCGTCTGCTGTCTGCTGAAACATGGGATGGGAAAATGGAATATATTTATCATCCAGAACCGGATTCAAGCCACGGATAAAGAGAATACATTTCTTGTTATCCAGCTTCCGTACCTCATCCGGCGTCAGAAGCTCCCGCCCAAGGACGTCGTAGTTCCGGCTGGAGCTGCCCTGCCGCCCTTTTGTTTCGCCTGTGGACTTTTTATCTATAGTGCTTTTCCCCAATAATTCCGACACATATTTGTGGGTACTCTGTTCGTTTCCGCCCAGATAAATAAACGTGTCGCAGTTTCCGGGTATCGTCTCCCAGGTATCCTTGAACAGGGCTTTAAGCTGCGCGAAATTCTGGATGATGATAATGCTGCTGATCTCCCTGCTTCGCATGGTGGAAAGCAGGGAACAAAAATCATCCGGCAGTGCCACATTCGCAAACTCGTCCAGCATAAAGGTTACATGAATCGGCAGCCGTCCACCGTACTCAAAGTCGGCCTGATAGTATAACTCCTGAAAGATCTGGGTGTAGAGCATCCCGATGATAAAGTTATAGGATTTATCGGAATCCGGGATGACACAGAAAAGTGCTGTCCGGGTCTTTTCGTCCCGGTTGACGCCGGTTCCAAGCTCCGCCAGATTCATATCATCCCTGGATAACAGCCGCAGTACCTTCTGATTTTCCAGATAGGCCAACCGGGAATTGGCGCTGATGATAATGCTCCGCACCGTATCCCCGGCTCCCCGCATACACTTATTATACTGGACAATGGCCGGGTGCTGGTTCCCCAGCTTAGAACGCTCCGCCAGCTTCTGCATCCGCAGATCCAGCTTAGACGGCTTGTTCCGCTCCGTTACCTCCGCTTCTCCCAAAAGCTTCATCACGGTTCCCATATTTTTTGTGGCGTCCGGTTCCTCCAGCCAGACATAATAAAAGAGAGCCTGCAGCAGCATACTCTCTGCTTTCTCCCAGAATGGATCGGAAGAATTGGCTCCCTTTGGTGTGGTATTGGCAATCAGGTTCGTAATCAGCTTCACCACATCGGTCTCTTCACGGATATAACGGAATGGGTTATAGCAATCTGATTTTTCCATCTCCAACAGGTTGATGACCTTTACTTGATAGCCATTGTCCCTTAGCATCTGTCCGCAGCTTCGCAGGATCTCTCCCTTCGGATCGGTACAGATAAAGGAGCAGTTCTTCGGAAGCTGCATCAGGTTGGGCTTTACAAAGTAAAAGGTCTTTCCAGCTCCGGAGCCTCCGCAGATCAGGATATTCCCGTTGAGTTTTAGTCTCCGGAAATCCATAGACATCCGGACATTTTTACTCAAAATCCGGTTTCTTTCCGGGTCTTTGTCTTCCAGCAGCCGGGCGGCCTGCGCCGGGGTTTCCAACCGGGCCGTACCATGCTCCTTACCGGGCATAAGGTTCCGTCCACTGGTATAGTACATAAGCATTGCCATACCGTACACCAACTCCGCAAAAGCAATCAGTTTCAGCGAATAGACGCTCCAATAATTGGCTAAGGGTCTTTCACAGACTGCGTTCAAACGCTCCATGAACTCCGCATAAGTTATTCCATCCTGCCAGATTCCGCCGAGCAGGTAGCCCAGATATCCGGCCAGTACTGCACCAGCAAGCAGCCATGGAAGGGCGGGCTTCTTCTTTCCCGTCTGCATACGTTCTCATCACCTGCCTTTTTTCCTGCCAGTTTTTCTACTGTTTTTCGCGCCGGTCTTTCCGGATTTCTTCCGATTCTTCGTTCTTTCATTCTTCGCTCTTTCATTTTTCGTTTGCTGTTTCTCAGTCGTCTCCGCCTTCTTTCGTAACTCCTTTTCTACCGGATCATAATGCTTCTCATACAGTTCGGCTCCCCGGATCTGCTCCCTCAGCTTTTCTTCTTTTCCAAAGATGGTATAGTCTTTTTCCGGATCAAGAAATGTCAGCATTGTCTTCCCACCGTGGATTTTCACCATATCTGCCTTATCAATCCACAGATACCGGATATGCTCGCCCCAGGTACCTGGGATTCTGGTTTTTATCCGCTCCGCCGTCTCCTCTGCAATGAGCGACTGATCCAGTGTGATCGCGACGCAAGGCGTATCCTTTCGGATTGCGTTCGCCTGTATCCGGGCCGCCAGCTCCTGCAGTTCCTCCAGCTCTTCTTCCCTGTAATTACCGCCGGGCAGCCGTTCCTTTAAAAAACCGGGCAGCTTCTCCATTTCTTCCTCTACCCCGTTGTTCAGGTAATCCTCTATTGTCGCTATCTTTCCGGATTTCAGCTTTTCAATCAACAAATTGACCCGTGGGACTGCTTCCGAATGGAACAGAATCTCTGCATAGCCATCCTTTGCATTGATATCCGGCAGTCTTGTATACAGAATCCCGTATTTCTTTGCGGCCTTTTCTATCCGTTTCAAATCCTGTTCCGGAAACTTTAAAACCTGCAGATCACCGCCCCGCATCAGAAGCTTTTTCATACTGGTTTTTCCGCTCAGCTTTTCCTGGTCAAGCAGATATTTGAAGAGCTGCACGATCTGCTGCAGCGCTTTCAGACCGCTGGAACCTGCTTTCATGCAGATCTCCACGCCGTCATAGGCTACCCGGATAATCTGGATCGCCTCTTGAATCTCTTCCGCCATTTCACGCCTCCTCTCTTCTCATGCTGTTCTCCAGCACGGCAATTTCCACAATAATCTGCATCTTCTCCGGGGCAGCCCCGCAGTGAACCAGCTCTGTAAGCTGCTCCTGGGTAAGCCCCTGCTCCATCCCGGCAAGAATCGCTGCAAGCTGCCCCTCCGATAGATCGGCCTGGGACACCAGCTTGACCATATCAGTCCTGGCTTTCTTTTTTTCAAACAGCATCCGGAACCTGCCGACATCATTGCTTCTTTTCCGTTCCACCTCTACCGGTATCCGAACAGGCGGCTTGCCCTGCTCCATCGGCATCTGCACCTCGTAGGACACCTGCGGGCGAACCGGGCGCTTTTCCAACTGCTCCTCCAACTCCCGAATCCTGGCTGCCTGCTCCTCGATGGTGTTACGCTGGCTGGCCACTTTCGCAAGTCCTTCCTGAATCTCTTTTTCCTTCGCCTCTATCTGCTGTTCCAGATATTCTTTCTGCCGTAGCACCTCATCCAGTTGCTCCTGCAGACCATCCGAGAGCTCCGTTACCGGGACAGCCGCGTCTTCCTCCTGACGGTTTAAGATATCCTGCATCATGTCACTCATTTCCTTTGCGCTGCGTTCTTCACTTAGCACTTCCCTGAGCGCATCTTCGGAGATTCCCTTCCGGACATACCCACAGGCCACCTGCATCTGCTGAACATTCAGGCCACGGGCGAACGCAATTTCCAATACTTCTTTTGGAAAGTTATCTCTGAGTGCCTCCGAATATAATTTTTTTTGACGTGATGAAAAATCGGCCCGGTTCAGATAACTCTCCACCTGGGCCGGGCTCAGGCCATACTCCAGATCATCCTTCACCAGCTCCATCACATCGCCACTATAATGTGATTTTTTCATCTTCTGCAGATACGCCTCGATCTCCCTGGCGCTGAGCTTCCTGCTCTTCTCTTCGTTCTGTTCCATCTATTTCCCCCTTTGTCTGTCTCTGTGTTTTATCCTCTGTTTCCATTTCTTTTAACAGTCCCTTTCCGGTTTTCAGTTCCCGGTAGAGCTGCCGTTCCCGGGAAGTCGCTTCCGCGTACTCCCGGGTAATCCGCTCCCTGACCGCACAGATTTCCTCGTAGGTATATCCCTTTTCCGCCAAGTCCTTCTGGCACGCCTCATATTCCTGATGCTCTTCCGCAAAAAAGGAATCGCCACGCTCATAGGAATGAACCGCTGCTTCCAGCTCCTCCATCTTTGCCTCCAGTTCAAACAGTTCCTGAAAACGGTGCTTCTGTTTTCCCAGACGGCTTTTCTCCCGGGCTGCCGCCTTTTGCCTGGCAGTCAGAGTCTGTACGGCATTCTGAAGCTCCGGAACCGTCGTGATGTCCTCTCTGGCCAAAAATAGATATTGATTCTGGAGTTTTTTCATTTTCCGGATATCATCCCGGTATCTCCACGCCTGACTGTATGGCCGCCTTTTCAGCTTGCCGATCCTGTACAGGCGGGCAAAGTACCGCTTCTGCAGACCAGTCAGTTTCGGTCTCCGGTGTCTGCGGATACTGCCGCCTACAATCCGCGGGGCATGGCCATGGCCTGCCTTGGCGACTGACCGCAGGGTTTCGGTCGTGATTCTCTCCTGTATCCGTTCTATCGTATAATCTTCTCCCAGTCGCTGCGTCCTGCGGAACCGCTTCATGCCCGGCGGACGGATAGCCAGATACTTGCCTTCTTTACACTCATAGCCCCGTTCTGTAAGCTTCCGCTGAAACTCCTCATACGTGGCCGACAGAATGATACAAGCATCCAGATCCCGCCGGATAGCCGAATTCCAGACATGCTGAATTGCCTGCTCTTTCCGGGTTTCCCGGTATTCCACATCCTGATTCAGCTTATCGTCCTCAATTTCGATTATAGATAGGCCATACTCCTGACAGAGCCGGTTCGTAATGGGTTGTATCTCCCGGGCCCAATCGCCTTTTTCATAGCGGTACTTTTTCCCGGTCAGGAAGCTCACGCTGTTGAATATGATATGGGCGTGGATGTGGCTGGTGTTGTCGTGGAC
>CAKRTY010000108.1 GCA_934402125.1 uncultured Anaerosacchariphilus sp.
CAAGAAGGGAATAAGTCAGGAGGAAAATAATAAATGGCAAATGTAGTATTCCAGTTTGAAAACGGCGAAAAAGTGACGGTTTCAACGATGGTTGGCGAGAACCTGCTGGAGACGGCGCGGAAGTCCAATGTGGTCATTGACGCGCCCTGCTCCGGCAACGGTTCCTGCGGAAAGTGCCGCGTAAAGCTGTTAGGCGGAGAACTGGATTCCAAGAAGACCCGTCATATCAGCGACGAGGAGTACGCGGAGGGCTGGCGTCTGGCCTGTTGCAGTAAGGTAGTGGGAGACGTACAGATTATGGTGCCGGATATCGCGTCCGCGTACCGGAGCCGCATGAAGGTGGCGGATTTAAGCTCTCCCCAGGAGATCAAGATCTTTGATGACTGTATGGAGCATCTGAAGGAAGCGGATCTGGAGCATGGCAACAATATGCGAATCCTTTCCGTGAAGATGGATGTCCCCAGCCTGGAGGATACCATGCCGGACGTGGAGCGTCTGGAGCGGGCGCTGCAGGCAGAGACCAACGCTCAGAAGGTGCGGATTCCCTATCACGTGCTGAAGAAGCTGCCGGACGTGCTGCGGGCCAGCGATTTTGATGTACAGTGTGTCGTTGCCCAGGGCAAGACCCAGGTATTTGTCTACGACGTTCTGGAAAAAGAAAAGAAGGCTGTGGCGGCGGGACTGGCGATCGATATCGGAACCACCACCGTATCTGCGGTTGCAGTGGACATGCTGACCGGAAAGATTCTGGCCAAGGCGTCTGCAGGCAACGGACAGATCCGGTACGGCGCGGATGTCATCAACCGTATCATTGAGTCCCAGAAGCCGGGCGGACATAAGAAGCTGCAGGACGCGATTGTGGAGGAAACCCTGAATCCCATGATTCTGCAGATGTGCCATTCCGCAGGAATCAGTCCGCTGCAGGTATACCGGCTGGCGATCGCGGGCAACTCTACCATGAATCATCTACTGGTGGGCGTCAATGCGGATCCCCTGCGTATGGAGCCCTATATTCCGGCCTTCTTTAAGACCAATGCTTTTTACGCGTCCGATATTAACCTGAAGGTACATCCGGACGCCCATATTATTATGGCTCCCAATATCGGCAGCTACGTAGGCGGCGATATTACAGCGGGAGCACTGGTCAGCATGCTCTGGAACCAGCCGCATTTCTCCCTGTTTATCGACCTTGGAACCAACGGCGAGCTGGTGTTCGGCAATTCTGACTTTATGATGAGCTGTGCATGCTCAGCAGGTCCTGCCTTCGAGGGTGGCGACATCAGCTGTGGTATGCGTGCGACCGACGGTGCCATCGAGGCATGTAAGATTGATAAAGAAACCATGGAGCCGACCTTTGATATCATCGGCGATCCGGGACAGAAGCCCATCGGTCTCTGCGGATCCGGTATCATTGATGTGATTGCGGAGCTGTTCCGCTGTGGTATCATCAGCCCCAAGGGCAAGTTTATCCGGGAGGGTAAGCGGATCAAGCATGACCACTATGGCATGGGAAGCTACGTGCTAGCCTTCGAAGAGGAGGCTGAGAGCTCCAAGGACGTGGAGATCACGGAAGTCGATATCGACAACTTTATCCGTGCCAAGGGCGCGATTTTCTCCGCTATCCGGACCATGCTGAAGAGCCTGGATTTCGATATCAGCATGATCGAGGAGGTATACGTGGCAGGCGGTATCGGAAGCGGTATTAATATGCAGAACGCAGTGAATATCGGTATGTTCCCGGATATTCCGATCGAATATTACCACTATATCGGCAACTCCTCCCTGTGCGGCGCTTACGCGATGCTGCTGTCTACGAAGGCAGAGCGCAAGGTTTATGAGCTTGCCAGAAATATGACCTATCTGGAGCTTTCCACAGAGCCCGGATATATGGACGAATTTGTGGCCTGCTGCTTCCTGCCCCATACGGACAGCTCCCTGTTCCCGACCGTGATGGAACAGTTATAAAGACAGAATTTTAACGAGAAAGAGAGACAAGCTAACTATGGAATTTCCTTACGAGAAGGACAATAAAGAGAGAATCCCCCTGGAGCACTACCTGAATGAGTACCGGAAAATCGATCCGAAGGACGCCGCGGAACGCTGCAATGTAGAATATGATGAAGAAAAGCAGCAGTTCCATATACGGCTGATGGGTTATCATTATCTGGTAGACTATCCGGAATTTGCGGTGCATAAGGAGCATGAAGAAGAGGAAGGGCCGTTTCTGCTGCTGGATACGGTAGCGGCGCAGATCAGCGTACTTCGTTTTCTGATTTCCGGACAGATGGTACAGAGCTCCGGAAAATACCTGACCTACCGGGAGGTTCCCTGGGGAGAGGTGTATTTCCGTCAGTTCGAGGGACGCTGCCTGACCAGGCTGAAATTCGGTTTTGGCTTTAAGCTGGACAAATTCTGCGCGGCCATGGAGAAACTGGGCGCAAAGAAGCTGACCCTGGGCGACGCTTCCTATGAATTTGAATATATCAACGGTCTTCATGTGCGCTTTATCCTCTGGACCGGCGACGATGAATTTCCGCCTGCGTCCCAGATCCTTTTCGAGGATAATTTCCCCTATGCTTACCAGGCAGAGGATCTGGCAGTGGTAGGAGATATCTCGATTACGACCCTGAAGATTCTTGCCGGAAAGTAAAACGGAATCAAGAGGAAAGAACAGATATATGGAACAGAATAAGAAAAAAGCGATTCTGGTGGTAAGCTTCGGCACCAGCTTTGCCAAGACCAGAGAAAAGACCATCGACCGGATCGAGGCGGATATCGCCGCCGCGTATCCGGATTATACCCTGTACCGGGCCTGGACCAGCAAGATGATCATCGCGAAGCTCCGCCGCCGGGACGGAATCGAAGTTCCCACGGTGGAAGAGGCGGTAGAGCAGATGGCTGCGGACGGGGTACAGGAGCTGCTGGTGCAGCCCACCCATATCATCAACGGCATTGAGAATGATTTGATGAAGGAGGCTGTGCTGGCCAGAAGGGACGCCTTTGAAAAGCTTGCCTTTGGAGATCCGCTGCTGACAACGACGGAGGATCATGTGGCGGTGATCGAGGCGGTTATGGCAGAGTTCGGGGAGATGAAGGAGAACGAGGCGCTGGTATTTATGGGACACGGAACCACCCATTACGCCAATAGCGTATACGCAGCCCTGGATTATACCTTTAAGGATCTGGGTTACTCCAGAACCTTCTTAGGAACTGTGGAAGCTTATCCGTCCATGGAATCCCTGAAGAAGCAGCTTCGCGCGTTGTCCCCCAAAAAGCTGATCCTGGCGCCCTTTATGGTAGTGGCGGGCGATCATGCCATTCACGATATGTCCGGTGAGGACGAGGATTCCTGGAGAAGCCAGTTTGAGGCGGAAGGATATCAGGTGTCCTGCGTCATGAAGGGACTGGGCGAGTACCCGGGTGTGCGGAAGATGTATCTGACCCATACGGAGGCCGCAAGGAAGAGCCTGGAGAATCAGAACTGAAAATAGAAAGACAGATACCGTATCAGATAAGGAGATGAGAAGCTCCCGTCTGATACGGTATTTTTGTTGCCAAGCATACGACAAAAAGGTTCGGTGGACCTTTTTTAGTCGCTTTTTAGCGGAATCCGGCGAATGATTTGCAATGCGGGCTGTAATAATTTGGGAAAAATCACATAGAATGGAAAGTAGCTGATAAGAGAGGAGGGAATGAGGAACCGGACAGCTTGCAACGTAAAAGGAGAATGAGAAAGTTGAGGAGAAAAGCAAAAAGAATCTGGGCCGGTCTGCTGGTGCTTCTGCTGCTTTTTTCAGTGACCGGAGGAAGCAGCTTCTCTGTACGGGCGGAGGAGGAAGGCGCTTCGGTGGTGACAGAAGCTGAGACAGAAGCTGAGACAGCAGAAGAAAAGGCCGAAAAACAGGACATGCAGGAGGAAACCGAAGTATCGGAGGGAACAGAGGCGACAAAGTCGGAAAAGGAAACCGAAGTCCAGGAGGAAACAGAAACTCCGGAAGAAACAAAAGTCCCGGAGACAACAGAACCGGAAGAGACAGTAGAATCGGTAAAGGAGGAACCTGTGGAGGAAAAACCTGTGGAGGAAAAACCGGCAGAACCGGTGGTCACAGAGAACCTGACAGAATCAGAGGCGACAGTGGAAGAAGAGCCCCCTGGGACAGAGGAACCGGCAGAACCGGTCTTCTTAAGCCTGGAGGATCCGGAGCTGTCGGTGTCGCTGGCACGCCGGAAATACGCAGAGCGCAGGGCGGACGGCACCTACGATCTGACACTGGAAATTACCGGAAAAACAGATACCACAAGCACGCCCAGAAAGCTGGACGTCCTTCTGATTGTGGACGAGTCGGGCTCCATGAAGGAAGCCATGAATGACGGAAGCAGAAAGAACCGCTGGGAAAGTGCCAAGGCAGCGGCAGCCGAGCTTGTCAATACCCTGGCGGCAAACCAGGGCCTGGACGTGCGATATAGCATTGTGGGCTACAGCGGAGACCAGAGCGACCGGGATCGGGCCTACAATGACGCCAGGGTACGGCTGGACTGGAGCAGCGCCGGTAATGGAACCGTGGTGTATCAGAGCCTGGCCGGAGAGCCCTCCGGTGGAACCAATTATCAGGCGGGGCTCCGCACCGGGGCCAAACAGCTTCAAAAGGCCCGTTCCGATGCGGAAAAGGCCGTTCTGTTTCTATCAGATGGAAAGCCAACTTATTATTATAATGCTTCAGGAAAAACCGTAGGACATGGAAATGAGGATGCGGACGGAAGCTGGTGGGGAGAGCTGGTGAATCCGGGAAGCTGTTCCGGGGCGGCGTATACCCAGGCGGACACAATGACAGGAATCCAGTATTTCTATACCATCGGGATTGGAAAAGATGAAAATGCCATCAATCCGAATACCTTAAAGGAGCTGAGCAGACGGATCGCGGCGGCTAACCAGGGAGGCTGTAAGGTACGGGAGGGAAATGAGCCCTATCTCTGCGGCAGCCTGGAGGAGCTGAAAAGCGCCTTTCGGGAGATGGCGGGCCATATGCTGGAGCTGGTCTGCACCGATGTGACGATTACCGACGTGCTCAGTGAAAATGTGGTGCTTCTGGATCAGGACGGAAAAATCCTGACCGGCACATCGGAGCCGGTATACACCCTTTCGGTCCTGGATGCGGACGGGAAAGCCGCAGGCGTGCCGGAGGGGACAACCGTTCATTACGACGGGGCTTCCCGGCGTCTTACGCTGGATTTTCCGGACTCCTATGAGTTGGAAGATGGCTGGACCTACCGGATTACCCTGCATATGAAGCCTTCAGAGGCGGCATACGGAAAATACTTTGCGGCGGGAGAAGCCTATCCGGATCGGGCGGATGCGGATACGGGAACCCATGCGGAGGGGCTGGGCTTTTATTCCAACGACGGAGCAAAGGTTACGTATCTCTGGAACGGGAACACCCCGCGGGAGGAAGCGTTTCCCAGGCCGGTGGTGAAGCTGGATGGAGTGGATATTCCGGTGCCTACAGGGCTTACCCTGGACGGACAGCCGGAAGGTGGCTGGTATTCCCTACTGCTGGGTCTGTTCCTCATGACAGCGCTGTGTGGTCTGAGGCTTCGGAAAGGTCGGCGCCATGGAACGTGACAAGGAAGAAGTAAAATATTTCCTTTTACGCCTTGGCGTCATGCTGGTGGTTTTCTGGTTGCTGTTTGGTGTTGTATTCGGCGTGACCTCCATGAAGGACGATTCTATGAGCCCGAAGCTGGAGGCCGGGGATCTGGTGCTGTATTACCGTCTGGATAAGAAGCCAAAAGACCGTTCTGTGGTAGTCATAAAGAAGGACGGACAGCAGTACATCGGACGAATCGTAGCCAGGGGCGGAGATACGGTAGATGTGACCGGAGATGAGGGAATCCATATCAACGGCAGCCGGATTGTGGAAAATGACATTTACTATCGCACCCCCTTCTATGAAGGAAGGGTAGAGTATCCGGTGAAGCTGGGAGAGGACGAGGTTTTTCTTCTG
>CAKRTY010000109.1 GCA_934402125.1 uncultured Anaerosacchariphilus sp.
CCTGAAGGCAGTGAATATGCTGAAATACCGGACCCATTCTCCGAATAAGCTTTCCGGTGGCCAGAAGCAGCGGGTAGCCATCGCGGGCGTGGTAGCCATGCACCCGGAGTGCATTGTGCTGGACGAGCCTACGGCCATGCTGGATCCCAACGGCCGCAAGGAAGTGATCCGTACAGTCCGGGCCCTGAATGAGGTGGAGGATATTACGGTCATTCTGATTACCCATTATATGGAAGAGGTTATTTACGCCGATAAGGTGATTGTCATGGACGATGGCAAAATCGTCATGGCCGGTACGCCGAGGGAAATCTTCTCTCAGGTGGAAACGCTGAAAGCCTACCGTCTGGACGTACCCCAGGCCACACAGCTTGCCTGGGAGCTGAAAAAAGCAGGTCTTGATCTGCCCGACGGAATTCTGACAAGAGAGGAACTGGTGGAAGCCTTATGTCACTTAAATTAGAGCATGTACAATATACCTACAGTCCTTCCACAGCCTATGAGATTCATGCGCTGAAGGATATAAATCTGGAGATCCCGGACGGTCAGTTTATCGGCCTCATCGGCCATACCGGCTCAGGAAAATCCACACTGGTACAGCACCTGAACGGTCTGGTAAAGCCCACCTCCGGCCATATTTATTTTAACGGAGAGGACATTTACGCGGAAGGCTACGATATGCGGAAGCTTCGAAGCAAAGTGGGACTGGTATTTCAGTATCCGGAGCACCAGCTTTTTGAGGTAGACGTATTAAGCGATATCTGCTTTGGTCCGAAAAATCAGGGCCTGTCCAAAGAGGAAGCGGAGAAAAGAGCGCGGGATGCCATGCGTATGGTAGGGCTTTCCGAGGAGTATGAGAAGCAGTCGCCCTTCGAGCTGTCCGGCGGCCAGAAGCGGCGTGTGGCCATAGCGGGCGTGCTTGCCATGGAGCCGGAGGTGCTGATTCTGGACGAGCCTACGGCGGGCCTGGATCCCAGAGGCCGGGACGAAATCCTGGATCAGATTAGCTATCTGCATCGGGAACGGGGAATCACGATTGTGCTGGTTTCCCATAGCATGGAGGATGTGGCAAAGTACGTGGAGCGCATTATCGTCATGAATCAGGGCGAGGTGCTGCACGACGGAGCGCCCAGAGAGGTGTTCCGCCATTATAAGGAGCTGGAGAGCGTAGGCCTGGCCGCGCCCCAGGTAACCTACATTCTGCACACCCTGAAGGAAAAGGGATTTGGCGTGGACGGAGACGCTACGACCATGGAAGAGGCAAGGAATACGATTCTGAACGTGTTCCGGGATAAGGTAAAAAAACATGATTAGAGATATTACGCTGGGACAGTATTACCCGGCAGATTCCATATTGCATAAATTAGATCCGCGGGTTAAGCTGGTGACCACCATGGTATTCCTGGTGGCGTTGTTTGTGGCCAATGACTGGGCGGGATATCTGGTGGCTACGGTTTTTCTGGTGGCCGTGATTCGGCTTTCCAGGGTTCCCTTCCATTTTATGGTAAAAGGCCTGAAGGCAATCTTCTTTATCCTGCTGATTACCTTGATGTTCAATCTGTTCCTGACGCCCGGCGATGTGGTGCTGGTACAGATCTGGAAGCTGAAGATTACGGATAAGGGTCTTCACACGGCGATTTTTATGGCTGTCCGGCTGATTTACCTGATTCTGGGCACCTCCGTCATGACCCTGACGACTACACCCAACGACCTGACGGACGGTCTGGAGAAGCTGTTAAGCCCTTTGAAGAAGCTGCGGGTGCCGGTACATGAGGTGTCTATGATGATGTCCATCGCCCTCCGGTTTATTCCGATTCTTTTGGAGGAAACGGATAAAATCATGAAGGCGCAGATTGCCAGAGGCGCGGATTTTGAGCACGGCAACCTGGTACAGAAGGCAAAGAACCTGGTGCCGCTTCTGGTGCCGCTGTTTATCTCCGCGTTCCGACGGGCTAATGACCTGGCGATGGCTATGGAGGCCAGATGTTACCGGGGAGGAGCCGGACGGACCAAGATGAAGCCGCTGGTATACGCAAGGCGGGATTATTACGCATACGCGGTGGTTGCGCTCTTCCTGGCGGCGATTATCGCAGTGAGAGTGGTATTATGAAACGGGTAATGCTGATAGTGGCCTATGACGGCACAAATTACTGCGGCTGGCAGGTACAGAATAACGGAGATACGATAGAAGGAGAGCTGAACAGGGCTCTTTCTTCTTTATTAAAAGAGGAGATTGCGGTGATTGGCGCCAGCCGGACCGATTCCGGCGTCCATGCGCTGGGAAATGTGGCCGTTTTTGATACAGAGGCCCGGATGCCGGCGGAGAAGATGGCCTATGCCCTGAACAGCCGTCTGCCAGAGGATATCCGCGTGCAGCAGTCCTTCCAGGTGGATGACCAGTTTCACCCAAGGAAAACCAGCTGTATCAAGACGTATGAATACCGGATTCTGAACCGGGAATTCGAACTGCCCGGAGAACGGCTGAACAGCCACTTCTTCCGGAAGAAGCTGGACGTGGCAAAGATGCGGGAGGCCTGCCTGCCGTTTTTGGGAGAACATGATTTTAAAAGCTTCTGCAGCATTCATACCCAGGCGGAGACCACGGTCCGGACCATTTACAGTCTGGACGTGATAAGAGAAGGGGATATGATACGAATCCGGGTGACCGGAAACGGTTTTCTCTACAATATGGTCCGCATTCTTGCAGGTACCCTGATAAATGTGGGCTTCGGAGTCACAGACCCGGCGGAAATCCCGGGCATGATAGAGGCGAGGGATCGTCAGGCGGCGGGACCGACAGCTCCGGCGAAAGGCCTGACTCTGATAAAAATGGAATATCCGGAGCATCCGGAATTTCCGGGACAGAAAAGTTGAAAAAGTGGTTGACACGACCGCGTTTCTATCATATAATAACTCAATGTGACGTAGTGCGAAAATGTCTGAGCCAAAGCCCCGGTAATGACATATTTCCATAGAAGTTTCAATTTATTTTCAGGAGGAAAACCAATGAAAAGTTACATGGCTAGTCCAGCAACAATTGAGAGAAAATGGTATGTAGTTGACGCTACAGGATATACATTAGGACGTTTGGCTTCAGAAGTAGCTAAAGTTCTGAGAGGTAAGAACAAGGCAATCTTTACTCCGCACATCGACACCGGAGATTATGTAATCGTCGTAAATGCAGATAAGATCAAAGTAACCGGCAAGAAGCTGGATCAGAAGATTTACTATCATCATTCAGATTATGTAGGCGGTATGAAAGAGACCACCCTGCGTGAGATGATGAACAAGAAGCCGGAGAAGGTTATCGAGCTCGCTGTAAAGGGCATGCTTCCGAAGGGACCGCTGGGAAGACAGATGTATACAAAGCTTCACGTATACGCTGGTCCGGAGCACAATCATGAGGCTCAGAAGCCGGAAGTGCTTACATTTTAATTGAGAAAAGGTTAAAGGAGGAAATTTACAGTGGCTAAGTCAAAATTCTACGGAACTGGCAGAAGAAAGAAATCCATCGCAAGAGTATACCTGGTACCGGGTACTGGAAATATCACCATCAATAAGAGAAGCATCGACGAGTATCTTGGTCTTGAGACCCTGAAGGTAGTCGTTCGTCAGCCGCTCGTTGCTACAGAGACAGCAGACAAGTTCGACGTTCTGGTAAATGTTCGCGGAGGCGGATATACAGGACAGGCTGGTGCTATCCGTCATGGTATCGCAAGAGCACTGCTTCAGGCAGATCCGGATTACCGTCCGGTCCTGAAGAAGGCTGGTTACCTGACTCGTGACCCGAGAATGAAAGAGCGTAAGAAGTACGGTCTCAAAGCAGCTCGTCGCGCTCCGCAGTTCAGCAAGAGATAATCAACAAGTTCAAAATGCTTGGAAAGCCCGAAAATTCAACGTTTTCGGGCTTTTTTTAATGCCCGAAACAGCTGATTCCGATGACGAAATTTGAGGAAATTTAACAACGTTTATACCGATTTTGTGGGGCTTACCAGGGGTTTACCGACCATTTTTGCCACCAAAAGGGCTTACAAAAGGGTTTACAAAAGGCCAATTTTGGATCTTATACTTGACAAAAAATTTTATTGGGTTCTCAAATTAGAGAGCGATGGAAGGGAAAAATAGAGCATTTCACGAGTTTTGAGGAAATACGAGAAAATAAAATAACCTTTGCTTACATTACATAGAGTTTCCGTTTATTCATAAATGAATGGGAGCTCTTATTTTTTATCCTAAAAAGTAAGGGAGGGTTTTAGAATGAACATGTACAACACAGAAGTAGGTGCCGGACCGGGAAAAGAGAACGGCGTGTCAGAACTGCAGATATTTGAAAACCAGGTCTTTGGGCAGGTGCGGGTATTCGTAGAGAATGGAGAGCCGTGGTTTGTTGCAGCAGATGTATGTAAGGCTATGGAGATCGTACCAACGGCAGTACGCAGACTGGATGAAGATGAAAAGGGTCTGCGTTTAACGCAGACCCTTGGCGGGCTTCAAAAGCTGACGGTTGTGAATGAGCCAGGCCTGTACACACTGGTCATTGGTTCCCGCAAACCGGAGGCAAAGTTTTTTAAACGTTGGATCACGCATGAGGTCATTCCGGCTATTCGGAAACATGGAGCCTATATGACGGATTCGGTGCTGCAACAGGTGATGGAAAATCCGGAAGCTATCTATACACTGGCAGAACAGCTTCT
Source organism: uncultured Anaerosacchariphilus sp. (assembly GCA_934402125.1). GTDB lineage: Bacteria > Bacillota > Clostridia > Lachnospirales > Lachnospiraceae > Laedolimicola. The sequence goes on from CAKRTY010000109.1 coordinate 4,692, forward strand.
TGTAGAGAAAGGAAAGAATAGGGAAATCAGCAGGCAGCTGAAAATGGCACAGCCCAAAGCAAATTACTTTGATACCTTTGTGAACCCAATGGATTGCACTTGTATCCGTTACTGTGGCAAGGAGTTAGGGGTTCCGCAGAATATGTTTGTGGGACTGATGTTGGAGCATCGTTATCTGTACCGGGATCAGAACGTAAGATTATTGCCGTATTCAGACAAGGAGGCAAGCGGGTATTTTATCGTCAGGGATTGCTATGCAAGGAATGGAAAATTGGTACAGCAGACACGTATGACCTGTAAGGGAAAGAGCCATATCAGCAAACAGCTGAAAAAATGGGGTGTTATAGTGTAAACTGGAAAGGATGGTGGTGTTCATGCCGGTATTCCGTGTGGAAAAGAATCAGAACTACACAACCATGTGCAATCATCACCTGCGGGATCAAAAGCTGAGCTTGAAGGGAAAGGGATTGCTGTCCATGCTCTTAAGTCTTCCGGATACCTGGAATTATTCAGTACGTGGCCTTGCAGCCATTGTCCCGGATGGCGTAGATGGTATAATGACAGCACTTAAGGAACTGGAACAGCTTGGCTATCTGGAACGTCATCAGCTGCGGGCGGCCAATGGGAGGTTGGGGAAAGTTGAGTATGTCATTTATGAGATGCCCAAAGGAGTAGTGGCTAAGAAGCCGTATAAGGAATTACCGTGTACGGAAAATCCGGATCCGGTAATTCCAGATACGGGCAAGCCGGATCCGGAAAATCCCCCACAATTAAGTACTAATAGATTAAGTACAAAAGAAAGTAATAAAAGAGAGAAGAAGGAACAACGCCATCGGCATGGTGTGTATGGCAATGTCCTTCTTTCGGATACGGAACTTAGAAAGCTTCAGCAGGAATTCCCGGCAGATTTCCAGGAGCGGATCGAGCGCCTGTCCGAGTATATTGCGTCGTCAGGCAGAAGCTATAAGAATCATCTGGCAACTATCCGAAGCTGGGCCAGGCGGGAAAAGCCGACCTATAGTGCAACCAGTTATACCTGTGAGGAAGGAGAAAGCTTATGAATGAGGTGGTTTCAGGCGTTGTGAAAAGCATGATAGAAGATGTGGCTGTGCTTGAAAAGCCTGGAGAGCAGGTATACGCAGGAAAAGACGGTCTATGTTACTGTAAGAAATGCCACACGCCAGTAC
>CAKRTY010000110.1 GCA_934402125.1 uncultured Anaerosacchariphilus sp.
ATTGGGTAGGATTGTGAGAGTGCGTAGCACGGAGCAATCCATAGGCATCAAAGTCGGGGGTTTTTAACCCCGACTTCATTTCTATAACAAATCCACTGCCTTGGCAGCCGCTTCCTGGAGCATCTGGCAAAAGCCCTCGGGATCGGTCATGTTCTTGCCCTTGCCCTCTTCTATGATGTCCACCAGCTCCTGTATATCCTTTTCCTCACAGGTACTGCCCAGCATCCGCGCCAGCCGTCCCGCGGATTCAATCAGACGTAGGGGACCGTACATATGGGGCTCCCCGGGCAATCCGGCCGCGCTGGTAATCATATAGATCAGCAGTTCCCGCAGCTCTTTCTTATTAAGCTGCAGGGGCTCTGTCTGCGCACTCTGCGTCTTTGCAGGCTTGTCCTGCGCTTTTGCAGATTTCTCCGGCTCCGGCGAAGCCGCCGCTTTTTCCTTCGCCGGTTCCGTCCAGGCGTTCCAGAACAGCACCTGATCCATGGCTTTCCGTTTCGGCTCCCGCGGCTCTGCCGCAGGCCAGCCTACGGAAATCAGGATTTCCAGCCGCATGGTATCCGGCAGATTCAAAAGCTTATGTACCGCCTTGTCATTATAGCTTTTGATGGCGCAGGTTCCAAGACCCAGATCCGCAGCCTCTAGCATCAGATTTTCCGCCGCCATAGCCGCGTCCATCATCAGGCCGTAGACCAGGCTGTTCTTACTGCCCCGCCGTTCTACCTCAGCCAGATCGCTGGCGATGGCGATGATGACCGGCGGCTTGCCGGAGAGACCCGGGCTGAAGGAATCGACTGCCCGCACCAGCTCCGGCTCATCCGCCACAAAGAACCGCCAGGCCTGCATGTTGCTGGCGCTGGGGGCCAGGGCCGCTGCCCGGATAAGCTGCTCCAGAAGCTCCCTGGAAACCGGCTTTTCAGAAAATTTACGGATGCTCCGCCGTTTTTCAATTACCTCATGTAACTCCATGCGTATCTTCCTCCCCATACATCGTATTAATACCTTTTATCTTACTCTATGAAAGGATTCCTGTAAACAGAAACAGAATCGGAATCGTCACCATACAGCAGAGCGTAGTCACAAATACCGCCGTGGACGCGTATTCCTCGTCCAGCCCATACTGATTGGCAATCATACAGCTGGTGGTCATGGAGGGCGCGCCTGCAATCAGCATCAGCACAATCCGCTCTGTCTCCGGCAAAAACGGCCCCGTCAACGCATACAGCAGAAGCGGCACGGCCAGAAGCTTGGTCAGCACCAGCAGCCACAGGGTCTTCAGGCAGTGCAGACTGCCTTTATCCAGGAAACAGATGGTACAGCCCACATAGATAAGTCCCAGACTGTAGCTGATATTTCCCACATTGCCGCAGACCTCCAGAACCGGCCCGGGCAATGTAACTGACAGGGAATTCAGGGTCAGGGTCAGCACGATGGAAACCAGAATCGGATTCAGCAGCCGTTTCCCGAGAATCCGATACCAGGGCTCCCGTCCTTTTTCGATTCCCCGGGTAAAGAGATACAGACCCAGGGTCCAGACCATCATCGTATCCACGGCGGAGCAGATGGGGATATACTGCTGGCCGTTCTCCGGCGTATACAGGGCCATCAGAATCGGGATCACCACGAAGCCGTAATTGCCGCCTACCATGCAGCCCGCGTGCACGTTGGAGGTGGGGGATTTCAGTCCCGCCAGACGCACGCACACAAGGCCCGCCGCTCCCAGCAGCAGATAGCCTGCTATCTGCCAGAGAACGATGCCGTGGAAATCCGCCAGATCTGCCCAGGTGGTTCCCCGCTGGCACAAAAGGGAGACCGTCAGACAGGGCAGCACCACCTTAATCAGGAAGACTGACAGGGACGGCAGGCTGTTTTTGGGAAAAATTCCCAGTTTCGAAATGGTGAAGCCCAGCGCAATCAGAAGAAAAAAGCTGATAAGCTTCGGTACTATAATAATAAAATACTCCATCGTTTGTCCTCAAAAAGGGAAACCCTGTCCGATCACGGACAGAATTCCCCTTTTTCCTGTAAATTCAGGCTTTTAAATTTTCAGATATCCGATATCTGTCAGTCCTTCTTTCCAACCAGTCCCAGAGTTGCGGTGAAGAAGCTGTAGATAGCAGCTCCTGCCAGCGCGCCGGCACCCAGGATATTGAGGGTCTGCTCGTTCTCTTTGTTCGCGCGGACAGCAATCAGACGGATAATCAGGCCGGCCGCGATGGTCAGGCCGTTGATGATGTTGCCTACCAGAAGTCCGGTTGCAAACAGGATACCCAGCTGACGTTTTCCACCGACCAGCTGAATGATAGCGCCCGGGATCGCCCAGATAAGAAGCCATTTTGTGATTTCCGCGCTTGCTCCCGCGTCGATGGTAGCTACGAAGGTATTGGACACTGCTACGAACAGTCCCTGTCCGAAGTACTTATTCGCAAAGAAGGCAACCATCACAAAGGCAACCACAAAGCCCATCAGCTCTGCCAGGAACTGCTGCTTGCGTCCTTCCTTCTCCAGCTCCGGATTTGCTCCGTTTCCTCTTAAGATATAACCGCACTTCAGGTCGTACGCCATATCGGAGAAGCAGGGGCCGGTCGCTGCGGTAAAGCCTACCAGCAGGCCCAGAGCCAGCTTCGGGAAACCGAGAAGCATACCTACAATCAGGAAAATCAGGGCTGTCGCAAATCCCGGGAACCAGCCGGAATACATGGCGGAGATACCTACGATCAGCTCAGAGGCCTCTGCCGCGAAGGCTGCGAAGATCAGCCAGAGAATGAACTGCGGCAGACTCATCTTGGTGATGATTCCGCCTACGACTGCCAAGAAGAGACCGATCACCAGGTATGCGCCGAAGCCCACGCCCAGGGTCTTCTTCATATGTTCTTTGGATACCACGTTGGTGCTGTCCGTTACCTTGGCGCCCTTGCTCTTCTTAAACAGGGAGATGCCGCACTGTACCAGGGAAATGATACCTGCGCCGATCATAACGCCGTGCGCCATGTACTGCAGGGAAAGGTGGTCTGTGTATACAAAGCCCTCTCCGAACAAATTGGTTACGAAGGTAAAGGCGTGTCCGAAGATTGAGAAGGAGAAGCCGTTCACCTTCAGGACGCCGATCACCAGGGAACCTGCAGCCAGCGCCGCCATGGCTCCGAAATCACCAAACCAGGAAACTCCCAGAAGGTCCATGGGAAGTCCCGCAATCTTACCTACCCAGCCAAGGCCGATACCTACCAGAAGCAGAACCGCCTTCTTGCCTTTTTCGATAACTGCCATGATGGAATCCGCGGCAGCGACTCCGGGCGGCCATGCGCCCTCTGCCGGGAACATCTCAGATCCGAAGCAGTTGTAAAGAATGGTAGCGTCCACACAGGTCGCCAGCATCACGCCAATCAGCATCGGGAACATCAGCTCCGGATAACCCATGATTACCGGGATACCGATGGGAAGAATCATACAGTTCGCTGCGGAAAAGGTCGCTGCGGAGATAGAGGTCTGTAACAGATTCTGTCTGTGGATGCTGCGGTATTTTCTCAGGAATGCCACCGGGATACGGGAAAGAAGGATGGCAAACAGTGCTCCAATGATGGAGGTGTTCGGAGTCACACCGGTACGGACGATCAGCTCCAGTCCGATAATACAGCCGACGACGGCCAGCGGAAGTCCCAGAATCAGTACCTGGGGATCCCATGCCTTCGGATGCTCTGCTGCGGAAATCGACTGCTGTTTTTTCAGTTCAGGATTTTCACTTATCATAGTATCAGCTTCCTTTCTAAAAAAGCTATGATACAGGCATCCCCGTTGTCCTATGCCCGTTCATAGCTCGTGATGGTTTTATCATACCCTAACTTCATCGCTCTGTCAAGGCAAAGTGTAAACGCCCTCTAAAATTTCTTAATTTTCCATAAACTTTTCGGAAATTTCTGGTGGTTTCTGGCTTCTTCTGGATCTTTTATATCTTTTTATACTTTGTCTAAAAATCGGCATTAAAATGGTTGCTTTCCTGTGCAAAATGCGTTATGATTCTTATAGAATTTATTACAGGAGGTAACTTTAAATCATGCTTATCAAACAGGTTATGGAGGTTTTCGATGTTCTCGACAGCAGTACAGTAAACGGCGCAGCCGTTAAGGATTATCTGCTTTCCGTGAACCCCGAGGCAAACGTGGAGGTTTACCCGCTGGAGGGACCCAAGGGCAGCACCGATATGGTAAAGGTTCGCATCCCTGGTACCAACGGTAAGGCAAAGGGTGGATCCGCTCCGACTATCGGTCTTCTGGGACGTCTGGGCGGTATCGGCGCGCGTCCGGAGATGATTGGCTTCGTATCCGACGGAGACGGCGCACTCTGCGCACTGGCTGTTGCAGCCAAGCTTCTGGACATGCAGACCAAGGGCGATTATCTGGAGGGCGACGTATTTGTATCTACCCAGATTTGTCCCCATGCTCCGACTGCTCCCCACAAGCCGGTTCCCTTCATGGGCTCCCCGGTTGAGATGTCTCAGGTCAACAGAGAGGAAGTCAGCCCCGAGCTGGACGCTATCCTGACTGTAGACACCACCAAGGGCAACCGTGTCATCAATACCAGAGGTTTCGCTATCTCCAGTACTGTAAAGGAAGGCTGGGTTCTTCGTGTATCCGAGGATCTGCTGGAGATCATGCAGCGTACCACAGGACAGCTTCCGTATGTATTCCCGCTGAGCATGCAGGATATCACACCTTACGGAAATGACGTATATCACCTGAACAGTATTCTGCAGCCCTGCACCGCTACCAAGGCTCCGGTTGTAGGCGTGGCTATCACCACCGAGACCATGGTTCCCGGCTGTGCTACAGGCTCCACTCACTTTGCTGACGTAGAGGAGACCGCACGCTACATGATGGAGGTTGCAAAATCCTTCGGCCGCGGCGAAGTAAGCTTCTACGACGAGGAGGAGTACGAGCATCTGGTGAAGCTGTACGGCAAGATGGATCATCTTCAGACTCTTGGAAACAAATAATTTTTCTTCTGCACGCAAGGAGGCGGCCGTATACTCTGCGGCCGTCTTTTTATAATCACGAAAGGATGAATGAGATTATGAAAATCGGAGCACTCACCATCGGACAGACACCCAGAGTGGACGTGACCTGTGACATCATGGATATCTTCGGCGGCAAGATCGAGCTGCTGCAGCGGGGCGGCCTGGACGGCCTGACCCGGGAAGAAATTGAGAAGTTCAAACCGGAGGGCGACGACTATGTACTGGTATCCAGGCTTACAGACGGCTCCTCCGTCACCTTCGCCGAAAAATACATTCTCGGCAATCTCCAGAAGGGCATCGACGAGCTGGAGGCCGCAGGCGTCAAGCTGATTATGGTCTTCTGTACCGGCAGCTTTCCGGAAAGTCTCACCTCCCATGTGCCCATGGTCTTCCCCTGCGACATTCTGCATAAGGTCGTGCCGCTTCTGACCCGCACCTCCCATATCGCCGCTGTCACACCGTCCCCGCTCCAGTTAGAGCAGAATAGCCAGAAATGGAGCGGCTATGTGAAGGAATGCACCAGCGTGGCGGCTTCCCCCTACGGCGACTGGCCGGATCTGGAACGGGCAGCCGATGAAATCAGCAAGATGGACGATGTGGATCTGATCGTTCTGGACTGTATCGGCTACACTCAGGAAATGAAGCAGATGTTCGCGAAAAAGACCGGAAAGACCGTGGTTCTGCCGCGTACGATTCTGGCGCGTGTTATCTCTGAGGTAACAGATATCTAAGATTTATCTCAGTCGGAGACCTAACTCCGACTGAGATAAACGCTCCGCGAGGATGCGCAGTGATTCTGAGAGGAATATGTCAGCTTCGCTGACCAGAAT
>CAKRTY010000111.1 GCA_934402125.1 uncultured Anaerosacchariphilus sp.
ACATTCTTCTGCAGGATTAGAAGCGCCACCTTATACATTGCCGTCAGGAAATATGCAGCCAGGCCTACTATGCTGATATATTTGGCTTCCATTCGGGACTGGTACCAGTATTCAATCAAATCAAAAGACTGGAACAGCAGCATTCCCGACTGCAGGAAGGCCACCCACAGCAGTAATTTATCTCCCGGATTCATAAGAAAAATTAACAGCTGAATTCCAATCATAGATAAAATACTCGCAATGCAGCGAATTCCAATTCCACTTCCCAGCAATTCTTCCTGCTTTTTCGGATTCACCAACAGTTCATTTACAATGACAGAACTGATTCCCAGCGTACAAATGGGCGTAAAAAAACTGATAAACGCGGCAGATCGGTTAATAAGGCCATAATTATCCGGCCCCAGAAATCTTGCTGTCAGTATTCCCACAAAAAAAGAAACTACCATCTGCGCAATCTTACCGCCAATGAGCCAGCTTGCGTTATTCACGACTTTATTTTTTATAAACCACTTATCCGCCAGACGTCTTATCCGGTTCAGACACAGCATATGCTTACTCCTTTATCCTATATATTCACAGGGTCCCCTGAAATCCTGTACGTTCTTTTCTCCCCTCAGCAATTTTTCCGACAGCAATACAAACCTCTCCGCAGCCACTTCTGCGTTCCATGTATCCACAACGGTCTTATATGCTTCCTCTCCATACGTTCTCCGCAATTCCGAATGTACGATTAGCGTTTCTGTCTGTCTGCAAAGATCCTCTGTGCTTCCATCATAACTCAGGCCGTTTTTTTCATGCTCTAACAAAAACGGGACGGCTCCTATATTCCTATCCGCAATTACGGCGCATCCGCTGTTCATGGCTTCATTCAGAACGGCTCCCCAGCCTTCCTGGCGATTGCTGGTAAATAGGAAAATATCAGCCTCATCCATATATTTTCTTACTTCTTCATAGGGCTTTGCTCCACAAAGCTTTACACAAGTCTCCAGCATGGACTGTCGTACCGCCTTCTCCAGGCTGTCTCTTTCTTCTCCCTCTCCGATCATCAGCAGTTCAAATTCATAGCCCCTGGCCTTCAAATACCCAGCCAGCTCTATCGCCTGCTTCGGCCTTTTCCAGTCCAACAGGCGTCCCGCCCATAAAATTCTCAATTTTCTGTGTTCTTTGCATTTCCACAGCGCTGTTAAATTCTTTTTCTCAATTTCCGGAAAATATCCCCAACGGTACATGCGTCTCCTGCAGGCATGAAGCATGCCGAAATCCTGCGCCACGTAAGCTCCCGCGCATAAAAGCTGCATTCTCCGGTTGTCCTTCAGCGTATGATTTTTTACCGCCCGCAAATACTCAATCAGGCGTTCCCAGCCCTTCGTTTCTTTCTTGAAAATTCTTTCCGAAAACCAGAATACCAGCTGCTTTTTATTTTTTACATACTTTCCAGGATCTTCTCCGCAAATCATGACGTCTGCTTCCTGTATAATTCTGTATGCCATCTGCTTTTCTTCTTCTGAATCATAGGTACGAATCACAAAATCAAATTCTGAATTCATGTCTTTATACCCCAGCTTCAACCGCATTTCGGGCACCGGTTCCGCAGCAATAAAATGAAATTCCACATGGGGCATTCCCGCAAAGGCCTTACATAAAGGAAGCTGATGATGATTCAGAAAATTAGAAACAAATACTATTTTCACGTTATTATTCCCCACTGCTTAATGTTTCGTAGATCTCCAGGTACGCAGCCACATTGCTTTCTATATCATGTGTCTCTGCCGCCCGTTTCTTTTCTGCTTCCGACATCTGTCCCGCAAGTTTATCATCACTGAAAATCTTCTTTATATAGTGCGCCAGCATATAGGGTTCATCAAAAGGATACAGGAAGCCCTCTGTCCCGTGGCGCAGCATCGTATTCACTCCCCCTGTATCCGCACACACAACCGGCGTACCGAGAAGCATGGCTTCTCCCAGCGAATTGGGGGAATTTTCAATAACTGAGGGAAGTACAAATACATGCGCCTTTACATATTGCTCTTTCATTTCCTCTGCATTTAATTCCCTGCCCATAAATACTACGTGTTTTCTCAGATTCCAGCGTGTGAGTAATGTCATAATATAACGCACATAATAACTCTGTTTCACCCTATCACGTCCCTGCGCCTGAAAAGGATCCTGACCTGTAATATATAATATGGTATCCGGATAGCTTTCCACTACCTCTCTCAGCGCAGCCAGCATCTGATGAAATCCTTTGATCGGATATCCCCACTGACTCATAAAAACGCGATGCCTGTCACAAGTTTCGACTCTCCAGCTGCCTTCATAAAATTCTTCCCTCAAAATCTCATTTGCCCTGTGATACTGCAGCCGGGCGTTCATACGCTTCGTACAGGCCAGATCCCATTCTGTCCGTCCGATTACATGGCGCGCTGTTTTCAGCGCTTCTTTTTCATACTCTCCCCGGTATTCAAATTTTTTTTGTGCCTCCCTGATATTATCGCGACGTAAAAAATCCCGGAGCGACATTCCTTTTATAACCCGTTCCGGAAGCCCTGCGCAATAATGCTTTGCGTAAATGGATATCAATCCCTGGATGCTGATAACCGTATGGGAAAGCAGGCCCGCTTCCTCACACACACGAAGCATTGCCAGACAGTGGGGAAACTCGCTTCCCCATATATGAATCACATCCGGACAAACCTCTTTCAGCGTCTCCCGGAAAACCGCTTCCTGCCTTTTCTCATACTTTTCCACGGCCTTGACATTCATGGGAAATCCCGCATATCTTATTCCGTAGGCTTCTCCCGATATATTTTTTTCTGTTCTGGAAACCGGGAACAGAATCATAAGCTCTATTTCTTCTTTTTCAGCCAGTCTTTCACTCAGTACGCGAATCCAGCCGCCCACATTTTTCTGTGGCAAATCCAACGCCTTTGCCGCCTGCATTGGCATCACGTTACATACCCAGACAATTTTCATACTCAGGCCCTCTTAATTATAATCTTTATATAAGGAATGACTGAATTTACACATGCGCTGAACCAGCCGTAATTTTTCCGGATAAAATAAAACCACTCCCTGCGCGGAAGTCCCTTGGGACTCTCCTTTTTCTTCATACGCTCTCTCCGGCTTAAGGTCACATCCTGCCAGGTTCCCTGCCCCGGATTATCATTGCAGATTCCCACGAAGAAATCCGAAACCGCAATTTTAACTCCCATTCGTCCAGCTGTCAATCCATAATCATAATCTCCAAGGGAATGCGTATATTTCGTATCTATATTCGGCAATCTCTTAAAGATATCGCCGGGAATCAGTACGCAATTCGCGTTAAACGTGTCGCAATATACTTTTTCTTCTCCCGACATCCGCTTTCCAAATGCAGGCCGGAAGGAAGATTCTTTGATAACCCCTCCGTAACTGAGGTTTCCCTCCCTGTCACAGGTCGCTCCGACCATAATCTCATGTCCTGCATACCGGATTAACCGTTCTATTGTTCCCGGATAAAATTCCACGTCGTCATTCAGCAATAAGATCCAGTCATAACTGTCGCAGCAGACTTTCGCCGCGGCAACAGCCTGTCTCATTCCACCTGAATAATACGCATTTCCCTCTGTCTCAAGCACTTCCAGATCTTTATAGCGTTCAAGAAGCTCCTTCGTCCCATCCGTACTCTTATCGTCCACCGCAATAAAGCTGAAGGAAAGCTTCGGGTTTCCCTGTATCAACCCTCGCAGACAGTTCTCTGTCTTTTCTTTTCGATTATAGCATGTAAAAAGTCCTAAAACTTTTGTCATCTCTGTTCTTCTCCCTTTTTATACAGGCATCCATATATCACGCCATTTAAAAAGATCCAGGGAATCAGGAATAAAATATTCGCTTCCAGTGACGGTTCAATCATATAATATAGAAAAAAAGCCATATAAATTCCACTCATTGCATATTTGATTTCCTGACTGATATCCGTTTTAAACAACAGCTTCATCAAATCGTACACGGACAACAGCGTATAAAGCACCAACGCCGTAAAAGGAATCAGTCCTGCCGCATTGGCTGTATCCAGCCAGATATTATGCGCGTATTGCATGCCCGCAAGATACATCTGATATCCCCCCATCGGATACGTAAACAGCTGCCCGATCGCGCATATCTGTCCCTTAAAGCGGATATTATTTAAAATTCCTCCATCTCTGGTCAGGACAGACGCATAAGAAGAATGCATCAGAATTTCCCATGCGGCCAAAGCCAGAACTCCGATTCCGACCAGACAAAACAGAACTTTTTTATTCAAAAATTTCTCGTGTTGTTTATGATTTAACAGCAGATACAGAATCCCTTCCATCGGCAGCACCAGTGCCCATATGACAATCGAGCCTCTGGACAACGATGCAAATGATACATACAGGAAAAAAAGATTCCCTGCTATCAGGCACAGGCATGGAACGGTTTTCTTTTTTACCATATACAGGCTTACAAACATCAACGCCATCATCGGAAGGTAAAAAATAATCTGCTGCGTAGCCGGGGAAAATGTCTGATACCATATGTCTGCCCAGCCTCTTACGCCGCTTATCCCGTCGCGGAAAAAGATACAGGAATTCAGGATTCCATGCACCGTATATCCTCCGACAACTGCGGCCAGTACTCCCGTTCTGTACTTTTCTTCCGGAAAAGCCTTTGTTACGCTTTCTCCCAGAAAAAAGAACGTCATAGGGAATACCGCATACATCAGTATCGTATTTCTATCTTTTCCCACTATTATACTATAGCTTAAAAATGCCGTTATCAGCAAAAGCTTTCTCACATACTCTGTAGATATTCTGCATTTCCAGACAATAACCGCGCAGAACAGTATTCCCAGTAAAACAGCCAGCTTATTAGGGAAATTAAACAGCTGTATAAAAAAACACCACAAGAATACAAGTGTACTATCATATATCGCTTTATTTTGACCATTGTTTTGATATTCTTTCAACTGCATATTCTCCTTATACGTTCGTATTCGTTACCATTATACACGCTATACCGCTTAAATGCTATCATTTTATCATTGACATCTGCACCGTCACTTGTTATGATGAATTCGTCCCATCAAAACAACTCAATCACTTTATTTTGTGATAAATAATGACATTTCAGGTGAACATATGAAAAAATTATCTCTTATGAAAATGGCCGACACCATTCTTGCCAAAAGAAAAGAACAGAAGCTTACCCAGGAGCAGCTTGCGAACATGACCGGAATTCACCGAGGTATGCTCAGCCGTCTGGAAAGCCGGGATTATATCCCTTCCATCGAACAGCTTCAGCGCCTCGCGGAAGTACTTGGTTTTGAAGTCACAGACTTATTTATGGAAGAGCCCCCTGCCCACTCCGAACCTGCCGTCTGTCAGAAATACAACATCGCCGTCGCCGGAACCGGCTATGTGGGACTTTCCATTGCTACGCTTCTGGCCCAGCACAACCACGTAACTGCCGTGGATATCCTTCCGGAAAAGGTAGCGCTTATCAACCAGAGAAAGTCCCCCATTCAGGACGAATATATCGAAACATATCTTGCAGAGAAGGAGCTGGATCTCTCTGCCACCCTCGACGGAGAAGCGGCATACCGGAACGCTGATTTCGTTATCATCGCTGCGCCCACTAACTATGACAGCCAGAAAAATTTCTTCGACTGTTCTGCAGTCGAGGCTGTGATCGAGCTTGTTCTAAAGGTGAATCCAGACGCAACGATGATTATCAAATCTACAATTCCGG
>CAKRTY010000112.1 GCA_934402125.1 uncultured Anaerosacchariphilus sp.
GCATGCTGGAATAGCTCAGTTGGTAGAGCACTTCACTCGTAATGAAGGGGTCGTCGGTTCAAGTCCGATTTCCAGCTGGATACAAAAGAAGCCTTGAGGAACAATTCCTCAGGGCTTTTTTCGTCCTTACTTCAGATCCAGCTCCACCGGGCAGTGATCCGAACCGAAAATCTCCGTGTGAATGGAGGCGTTTTCCAGCCGGTCCTTCAGCCGTTCGGATACAATAAAATAATCAATACGCCACCCTGCGTTCTTTTCACGGGCGCGGAAGCGGTAGGACCACCAGGAGTAGACGCCCTCGGCGTCCGGATAGAAATACCGGAAGGTATCCACAAAGCCGGAGCTTAGGACCGTAGTCATTTTTGCCCGTTCCTCGTCTGTAAATCCGGCATTTTTTCGGTTGGTCTTCGGGTTTTTCAGGTCAATCTCCTGATGGGCCACATTCAGATCCCCGCAGTAGATTACAGGTTTCTTCTTGTCCAGGCTTTGGATATAAGCGAGAAAATCATCTTCCCACTGCATCCGGTAATCCAGACGCTTCAACCCTTCCTGAGAGTTGGGGGTGTAGACAGTCACCAGATAATAGTCCTCAAATTCCAGGGTAATGACCCGGCCCTCGTGGTCGTGCTCTTCAACGCCGATTCCGTAGGTGACGCTTAAGGGCTCTTTTCTGGTAAATACAGCCGTACCGCTGTAGCCCTTTTTCTCGGCGTAATTCCAATACTGATGATAGCCGGGCAGATTGAGCGTAATCTGTCCCTCCTGAAGCTTGGTTTCCTGCAGACAGAAAATGTCGGCATTAAGCTTCTCAAAATCTTCCATAAAATTTTTCCCGACACAGGCCCGAAGCCCGTTCACATTCCAGGAAATCAGTTTCATAGGAGCCTCCTTGCAGAAAAGATTTGATCTTTTCTTGTATTTTACATATAATAGATGTTATTATAATAATTCTGCGGAAGAATGTAAAGAAGCGCAGGAAAAGCATTATAAACAAAAGAACAAGGATAGAGGAGAAGAAATTTTATGGAGAAGTTACTGGATCGGATTACCGCAGCGGTATCCGAAGCCTTTGTAAACTGCGGCTATGAGGCCGAGTACGGAAAGGTAACCATTTCCAACCGGCCGGATCTGTGCGAGTATCAGTGTAATGGCGCCATGGCAGGCGCGAAGAAGTATCACTGCGCGCCCATTCAGATTGCCACAAAGGTGGCGGAGAGCCTGAAGGATCAGGAACTGTTTTCCGAGGTGGACGCGGTGAATCCCGGCTTTCTGAATCTGAAGCTCAGTCCCGCGTATGTGCAGGAATACCTGCAGGCTATGGCAGATGATGAGCGCCTGGGCTGCGACAGAACAGAGAATCCGAAGACCATTATCATTGACTACGGCGGACCCAACGTGGCGAAGCCGCTGCATGTGGGACATCTCCGCTCTGCCATCATCGGTGAGAGCGTGAAGCGTCTGGGACGCTTCGTGGGCCACAACGTGACCGGCGATATCCATCTGGGCGACTGGGGTCTGCAGATGGGACTGATTATCACAGAGCTGAAGGAGCGCAAGCCGGACCTGGTATATTTTGATGAAAATTACACAGGTGAGTATCCGACCGAGGCGCCTTTTACCATTTCCGAGCTGGAGGAGATCTATCCGGCAGCCAGCGCCCGGTCCAAGGAGGACGAGGCCTACAAGGAGCAGGCGATGCACGCCACCTATCTGGTGCAGCATGGCCACAGAGGCTATCAGGCTATCCTGCAGCACATCTTAAATGTGTCTGTGACCGACCTGAAGCGCAATTACGCGAACCTGAATGTGGAGTTCGATCTGTGGAAGGGTGAGTCCGACGCGCAGCCTTATATCCCGGATATGGTAGAGAAGCTGAAAAAGGAAGGCTTCGCATACGAGAGCGAGGGCGCGCTGGTAGTAGACGTCAAGGAAGACACTGACACCAAGGAGGTTCCGCCCTGTATGATTCTCAAGTCTGACGGAGCGTCCCTGTATACCACCACCGACCTGGCAACCCTGGTAGAGCGCCGGAAGCTCTTTGATCCGGACGAGGTTATCTATGTGGTGGATAAGCGTCAGGAGATGCATTTTATCCAGGTATTCCGCTGTGCCAAGAAGACAGGCCTGGTGAAGCCGGAGACGGATCTGGAATTCTTAGGCTTTGGTACCATGAACGGCAAGGACGGCAAGCCCTTCAAGACCCGTGAGGGCGGCGTGATGCGTCTGGAGTATCTGATTGCCGATATCAACGAAAAGATGTATCAGAAAATCGCGGAAAATCCCGAGATCTCTGAGGAGGAAGCAAGGGAGACGGCCAGAAAAATCGGTCTTTCC
Source organism: uncultured Anaerosacchariphilus sp. (assembly GCA_934402125.1). Taxonomy (GTDB): domain Bacteria; phylum Bacillota; class Clostridia; order Lachnospirales; family Lachnospiraceae; genus Laedolimicola. The sequence goes on from CAKRTY010000112.1 coordinate 2,335, forward strand.
GCCATCAAGTACGGCGACCTGTCCAACCAGGCGTCCAAGGACTATGTCTTTGATATCGACCGCTTTACCTCCTTTGAGGGCAATACCGGACCCTATATCCTGTACACTATCGTACGGATTAAGTCCATTCTGAACAAGTATCAGGCCCAGGGTGGCGACCTGACAAAGGGACGGATTCCGGCAGCGGAAAATGACAGCCAGAAGACGTTGGAGCTGACTCTGGCCCGTTTCAACGGCGCGCTGGAGAATGCCTTCGACGAGCTGGCGCCCCACAAGGTCTGCGCTTATATCTATGAGCTGGCCAATGCCTTCAACAAGTTTTACCACGAGACGAAGATTCTCGGCGAGGAGAACGAGGAGAAGCGCGCGGATCTGGTAGCTGTGCTGCAGCTGACCAAGCGGGTACTGGAGACCTGTATTGATGTGCTGGGCTTCGAAGCGCCGGAGAGAATGTAAAATAGTTAAAAATGAGTGGCGGAAAGTTCTGAAAATGCAGGATTTTCCGCCACTCTCATTTTATGTCATGTCCATATGCACGCATTTATGCTAAGATAAAACCAGAAAAAGCAGCAGGAGGACTTCACCATGGAACAGATCAAGACCGGAAAATTCATTGCGGAACTGAGAAAGGAAAAGGGGATGACCCAGGAACAGCTTGGGGCAAAGCTGGGCGTCAATTCCCGCAGTGTCTCCCGCTGGGAAAATGGTCACGGAATGCCGGATATCTCACTTTTGCTGGAATTGGCGGAGGTGCTGGGAGTAACAGTGCAGGAGTTGCTGGAGGGAAGCAGGCAGGAAATAGAAAGTGGAAATACCGGAGTCGTGACCTACGAGGGACTGCATACCGTGGTGCAGTATCTGAATCAGGAGCGGGCAGCATGGAAGAAGCAGATCGATTCCAGCCTGAAATTCAGTCTGCTCTGTGTAGGTACGGCAATGGTTCTGTATATAGTTTTTGAGCTGTGGTTTGCGTATATGGGAAAAGCTGGAGTCGGTCTGAATGCAGGCGTGTCTTCTTTGTTGCTGATAGGTTTTATCCGCATCCTCCAGTGCCAGCGCATGAATAAGGACGAGTACGAATTTACTACGGATCAACTGGAAAGCCTGATGGAAAATCAGTGCCCGAAAATGCACACGGCTCAAGAGATGCTGTACTTTTTGAAAAGCCGCCAGCAGCCGGAGCCGGACGAAAGTAAGTGTGAAAAGATTCTGAAAGCCATTGAAACGGAATTGAAGCCTGGCGAAGCCGTCGAGCTGGTCACCCAGTACGGCGAATACACCCGAAACGCCCTCCCCATGATGTGGCACCCCATCATCGCCTTCACCGACCACCGCATGATCATCGGCGGCGAGCGTCAGAAGGGCATGATCCTGGTGGAGTATGACACCGAAAGCTACGAAAAGGACGACATCCTTTCCAACCGCACCGAATGTGACGGCATTCAATGGGAAATGATCATCGGCACGAAGCAGGCGGAGCTTCGGTTTACCATTAAAAAGAAGAAACAGACGCAGTAGAGCGCAAATAAAATGCCGCAGGTTCCACAAAAGAACCCGCGGCATTTGTCGATGAGACAAAATAAGAGGATAAACGCTTAATCCGCCACCGCCATCTGCTTCACCTGCGCGAACGCCTTATTCACCGCCGGAATTGCCAGCACAATCAACGTAATAGCCGCCTCGCAGCCCAGATAAGAGCCGTTGTAGGCCAGGGAATAAACCGGAGCGCTCATGCCGGATCCTTCCGCGTACATGCCGAAGAAAATCAGGCCGGACAGGAACGCGAAGAGGTAGCGGCCCAGGACGCCTACGATGTAGCCTTTCACAAGGCCATTTTTCTTGTTACAGAAGATACCGGAGAGACCCAGTGCGCCGAAGGCCAGGATATAGTCCGTAATCATCTGGGGCAGGCTGATGATATAAGGGTCGGAGATGAGCTGTAACAGGCCGTAGGCCACGCCGGTCATAATACCGGTCCGCAGGCCGTACCAGTAACCGATACAGCAGATGAACAGCATGGAAAACAGGGTAACGGATCCGCCCATGGGAGCCTCAAAAAGCTTCAGGAAGGACGTGATCATGGCCAGAGCCATGGCAACGGCAGAAAAAACCAGGTGCTTCGTTTTGAATTTCGCCTTGTCTCCGGTGAGATAGCAGGCCAGAATCAGAAGAACCAGCATCAGGGCCACCAGAGCGCCGTAGCCCAAGCCTGTCAGGTTGTAGATGGTACCGCCGTACTCATCCACCAGTTTCGTAGCAAAAAGTGACATAAAAAAACCTCCTTAGGTATGAAAAAAATTTCACAGGAGGGGATACAAAAGATGCTTCCTTACGCCGGTACTAACCGGTTCAAGTAATGAGGGTCAACACAGAAGTGTATTCTCAGCCTTTGGCTCCCCTAGCTTTCGCTATGTGATTAATTTAAATATAGAGCAGGCAGAGAAGAAAGTCAAGCGTGGATTTGACAGGGACAAAGAAGGGGCTTATACTTGTAAAATACAAAGCTATAAGGGAGAACTCTGACGGCGAAAGGCTAAACAGGGTCAAAGTATAAGAAACGGAGAATACCATGAACCGAGTACCGAACAACAAAAAAGTCATCTTTATCTTAAGCGCCCTCTGCTGCCTTCTGCTGGTGGGCGCAAATCTCTATCAGCAGAAGACCTGGCGGAGTATGGACTTAATCCTCTGCATGGGACAGAGCAATATGAGCGGAGCTGGCGGGGACGCTTCGGAAGCGCCCGGGCTCACCGAAGGGGCGGGCTATGAGTACCGGGCTGTGACCGATCCGGATACCCTGCACGTGCTTTCAGAGCCCTTTGGGGAAAAGGAAAACCGGGGTGCCATGGACGACACCGAGCTTCTGGAGCGCAAGGGAAGCCTGGTGACCGCCTTTGTAAACGCCTATTATGAGCAGACGAAGGTTCCGGTGGTGGCGGTCTCCGCGTCCCGGGGAAGCTCTTCTCTGAACGGCTGGAATACCAAGGGACTGCGGGAAGAGGCGGCGGATCGCCTCGCCGCGGCGAAGGAGTGCATGAAGAAGGAGAAAATCCATGTGCGCCATACCTATATGCTCTGGTTTCAGGGCGAGGCGGACGCCAACCTGAAGGCTACAAAGGAAGAATATGAGACGGGTCTGCGCACCCTGGTTTCCTATATGGAGGAGCAGGGCGTGGAGAAATGCTTTGTGATAGAGCTGGGGCCGGATTTGGAGGATCCGGGAAAGCACCGGGAGGTAATGGAGGCGCAGCTGGAGAGCTGTGAAAAAAATGAAGATATGATCCTCGTGTCCGTCCTTCCGGCAGAACTTCTGGATCCGGAGCTGAGAGACGTATTGGGGATTCATTATGGACAGGAAGCGTTGAACCAGATTGGGGCGGACGCCGGAAAAAATGCGGGAGAGTATGTGAA
>CAKRTY010000113.1 GCA_934402125.1 uncultured Anaerosacchariphilus sp.
GCTCCCGCAGGTTGTTCAGGATGCTGATCAGACGCTGGTTGTCCGTTGCGGCATAAATGATATCGTGGAACTTCACGTCCGCTGCCGCCAGGCTGGTATAATCGTCCGAATCCTTCAGCTTCCGGAATTCTTCTCCGGCCTGGGCAAGCTCCTCTAAAAGCTCCGGCGTAATCCGGTCGCAGGCTATCTCAGCCGCCATAATCTCCAGCGTCCGGCGCACCTCCAGCACATCCTTCAGATCTTTTTCGGTAATGCTGGCTACAATGGCTCCTCTTCGGGGAATCATTACAACCAGTCCCTCCAGCTCCAGCTTCCGGATAGCCTCCCGGATCGGGGTACGGCTCACGCCCAGACGATCGGCCAGATGAATCTCCATCAGACGCTCGCCCGGTTCCAGTTCTCCGCGCAGGATTGCCTGACGCAGGGTCTGGAATACCACGTCCCGCAGCGGAAGATATTCATTCATAGTTGCGTTTATTTCCTGACTCATCAGCCATTCCTCCTGTTGTTATTATTGTAGGGCGTCGTCAGAAACAGCTGCCGGGCCAGACGGCTCTTTCTGATAGCCGCCATGGCTCTGCGGGCCTGCATCCGATCCTCATAGATACCGAATACGGTCGGTCCGCTGCCGCTCATCAGCGCTACGGCTGCCCCGTTTGCCTCCATGGTTTCTTTCAGCTTTCCGATGACCGGATAGGCCTCCGCCGTCACGGTCTCCAGCACATTGCCGTTTCGCAGGGCTTCTGCCATGCCGGAAAGATCCTGCTTTTTCAGCGCTTCCAGAACTCCGTCGATATCCGGATGCTGATCCGGCCTCAGATCATTGGCGTGGAGATTCTCATAGACATACTTGGTGGACACGCTGATCCCGGGCTTGGCCACCAGAATATTGCAGGGCGGCATAGGCGGCAAGGGAGTCAGCTTCTCTCCGATTCCCTCTGCCAGAGCGGTTCCGCGCATAATGCAATAGGGTACGTCCGCCCCAATCTTCACAGCCCGCTCCATGAGCTGCTCCTGGCTTAAGCCCAGACCATACATACGGTTCAGGCCGTATAGAACGGCTGCCGCGTCGGAGCTTCCTCCCGCCATGCCTGCCGCTACCGGAATATATTTCTTCAGGTCAATGGAAAGTCCGCCCCGGATGTCAAATTCCTCAAACAGCAGATTCGCAGCCTTATATACCAGGTTATTTTCATTTGCGGGCAGATAATAAAGATTCGTTCTGACCCGGATTCCTTCTTTGTCCTGCTTTACCAACGCAAGACGATCAAAAATACGCACTGTCTGCATAATCATCCGCACGTCATGGTACCCATCCTCCCTTTTACGGAGCACGTCCAGACCCAGATTAATCTTTGCCAGTGCCTTTAACTGCATCTTATCCATAGTATTGTACTTCCTGTGTTTTTTGTATACACAGTATACCAAAAACGGGGGTAAAATGCAAGAAATCTTTACCCCCGACCCTCTGTTTTTCCCGTTTTTATCCCAGTTCCTTTACCAGGATCAGCTTCCTTCCCGGACGGATTTCCTCCGGCGTACAATCGTTCATTTCACAGATATGCGCGCCGGTGCTGCGGCAGCCTCTGGCAATATCCCAAAGGGTATCCCGGGGCTGTACCGTATACAGGGTAAAGGCCGGCAGCGCCTTCAGCTCCTCCGGATCCAGGGGCTTCTCCGTTACCTCCTTCACCGACTCCACGCTTTCCTTTTCCAGCACCAGCAGGTTCAGGAGTATCACGGCCTTCACCTCCAGCTCCCCGCCGCCGGCCATATCTACCGCCAGCTGATCCAGCATACAGTCCAGATAGCGCACATGATTTTCTGTGATTCCCGGCACATCTATCTGATGCTCAAAGGGAATATTTTCCTTTTTACACAAAATGGGGTGGCTGTCGTCGGAGGTGATGTACAATACCTCTGCCTGCACCGCCCCCTCTATCCGCAGACCCTGTTCACTGACCCGGCAGTCGTCCAGCCGTACCTCGCCGCTGCTGTGGCAGATCTGCAGGATCTGTGTCTCCGGATGGTCGGCCCGGATCCGCCCGGCTGCCCGGCACCGGGAACTGCTGCAGATCAGAAGACGTTCATAATCCGCCCGTTCCTTTTCCGGTATCAGCTCCTTTTTCAGACTATACAGATCAGTAATGACGTCCAACTCTTCTTCCTCATACATCCGGATATCCAGACTCAGCACCGCGTCCACATGAAGCACCCGCAGCTCGCCGTCGTAATCGGGCTTCACCTCCAGCTCCGCCCCGGCCAGGCGAAGACTCAGGCCTGCTGCCACGCCTTCCCGGCTTCCGCTCAGATCCAGCCGGCTGCTGAAGGGAAGGCTCTGCTCCAGCCAGCCCATCTTCTGCTCCTCTTCGCCCTCATACAGTACAAATACCAGCAGCTCCCCCTTGACCAGAAGCTCCTCCTCCCCGGGACGGACTTCCGTACTCCGCAGACTCACATCCTGCCAGATCAGCTTCCCTATATTCGGCTTGTTGGCAGGAAGTATGATCTCATCCCGGACCCGGCAGGTATCCTTTTTCTGTACCGTCAGGGCCGCGGCCTTCAGCCGCTCCGTCCGGATCTCTGCCTCGCCCTCCTGTGCCTCTGTGGGCAGCTCCTCCTCTGCCAGCTCCTCTACAGTCACCTCCAGCGTTCCGACTGCCCGGATTCCGATTTTCCGGGAATTGATCAGGACAGCCGAGATATCCTCCAGCGTCCAGGTAAGCTTCAGGCTGTCTCCGTCCCGGGCCGTCTCCACATTCAGGGCTTCCTCAAAGGGAATCTGTCCCCGGACGCTATGTAGTCCGCCCTCCTCCAGATCGTCCATATAAAGCACATCGAAATTCAGTTTTCCCTGCACCAGCGCCCGGCCGTTTTCCGCCCGGATCTCCCCGATTTCCAGCGTCCCCTTTTCCTGCACCAGCATTCCGGCGTCCGGCATGTTTTCCGAAATTTTATAATCCTCATCCAGCGTCATCTGACTGACTGCTTTTCCCTTCTGCCTGGTCATGCGGATGGTTTTTCGGACAAGTTCCATTTCTTGTACCTCCCAGTTTCCTTTCTACCAGTCTATGCGCCCCTCTGCCCAAATACCACCGGCCTCTGTTCTTTAATTTGGAAAATAACCCCGTAATCCTTGTTTTTTAACGGCTTTTTTATTATAATAGCGAGAGGTGGATTTCCACCCCAAGGAGGATTATTATGCGTTTAAAAATGACTACCGCCGAGGATCCGGTCAACTACCGGTACAGCGGCGTTCTGGCTCACCCCACTTCCTTTCCCTCTCCGTACGGAATCGGCGATTTCGGAAAGGGTGCCTATGATTTTATAGATTTTCTCGCGGAAAGCGGTCAGCACCTGTGGCAGATCCTGCCCATGGTACCCATCACTTCCTTCGGAAACTCCCCCTATCAGGGATATTCCGTATTTGCGGGGGAACCGCTGCTCATCAGCCCGGAGCTGCTTTTGAAGGTCGGACTTCTGGAGCAGGCTGACCTGTCGCAGCTTCCTGATTTCAACCCGGACCGGGTAGACTATGACCGGGTACGGGAATACAAATACCCGCTTTATCAGAAGGCCTATGAGCGCTTTGCCCATTCTGAGAACAAGGAGCTTCAGAAGGACTACGATACCTTCTGCCAGGACAACGAGGACTGGCTGGCAGATTACTGCCTGTACATGGCCCTGAGGGACGAACAGGACGGCCTTTCCTGGACCAAATGGCCGGAATCCCTGCGGAATCTGGACCGGCAGAACCGGATTTTCTGGGAGAAAAAGCTGAAGGATCAAATCCACTATCAGGCCTTCCTGCAGTTTATGTTCTATACCCAGTGGCACACTCTAAAGCGCTATGCCAACGATAAGGGAATCGCCATCGTAGGCGATATTCCCATCTTTGTATCTCCCGACGGCGCGGACGTCTGGGCCAACCGCCGTCTGTTCCAGGTGGATACCAAGGGCTATCCCTCTTCTGTAGCCGGAGTTCCCCCCGACTATTTCAGCGCCACCGGCCAGAAATGGGGCAATCCCCTCTATGACTGGAAGGAGCACAAAAAAGAGGGCTACCGCTGGTGGATCCAACGGGTAAAGCACCAGCTCGACCAGGTGGATTACGTCCGTATCGACCATTTCCGGGGCTTCGAGGCCTACTGGGAGGTTCCGGTGGACGCAGAGACCGCCATGACCGGCGAATGGAAGAAGGGACCGGGCGCAGATCTGTTCCTGGCTATTCAGAAGGAGCTGGGCGACGACCTGCCCATTTTTGCGGAGGATCTGGGTCTGATTACTCCGGAGGTCACAGCACTCCGGGATCAGTTTGGTTTCCCGGGTATGCGGATTCTTCAGTTCGCCTTTGAGGGCGGCGAAAGCAGCTTCCTGCCCCACCAGTTTGACACCCGCAACTGCATCTGCTACACCGGAACCCATGACAACGATACCACGGTGGGCTGGTACCAGCATACGAGCGACTACGCCCGTGATAAAGTACGCCGTTACATGAACACGGACGCTTCCAGCGTCAGCTGGGACTTTATCCGTATCTGCCTGGGCACCATTGCCCGGTACGCGATTTTCCCGGTACAGGATCTCCTGAAGGTAGGCAGCGACTGCCGCATGAATACGCCGGGAACCGCAGAACATAACTGGGAATGGCGGTTCCGCGAGGGAAGCTTAAATTCTGGCATGGCCGGCGGACTTCGTCAGATGACGGAGCTGTTCGGACGATAGGAGGCCTTTATGATTCGATTAATACTGGTAGCCCTTGTTTTATTCGGCTTTCTGATTCTGGGAATCCCGGTGCTGCTCATCGAGTGGATCATCGGAAAATTCAATCAGCGCGCCAAGGATTACAGCTCTCTCCGCCTGGTGCAGGGCGCCTTTAAGCTGATTCTTTTCATGACCGGCGTAAAGCTTACCGTCATCGGCGAGGAGCATGTGCCGAAGGATCGGGCCGTTCTCTATGTGGGCAACCACCGCAGCTATTTTGACGTCATTATGACCTACGCCCGCTGCCCCCGTCTTACGGGCTATGTGGCCAAGGTGGAGATGCTGCGCTATCCGCTTTTACGGGACTGGATGAAGAATCTGTACTGTCTGTTCCTGGACCGGGGAGATATCAAGGCCGGATTGAAAACGATTCTCAAGGGAATCGAATATATTAAAAACGGAATCTCTATCTGTATTTTCCCGGAGGGTACCCGCAACCATCACGACGAGCTTCTGCCCTTTAAGGAAGGAAGCATGAAGATGGCGGAGAAGACAGGCTGTCCCATCATTCCCATGGCCATCACCAATTCCGCGGAGATCTTCGAAAACCATATCCCGTTTATCCGCCGCTGCCATGTAATTCTGGAGTACGGCGAGCCGATTCTGGTTTCCGAGCTTTCCAAAGAGGATAAGAAATTCCTGGGCGCTTACACCCAGCAGAAAATTCAGGCAATGCTGGATAAAAACCGGGCACTGCTGTAGATAGGAGGAGCTTATGAAAATCGTAGTTTTAGCCGGAGGAACCAGCACCGAGCGTGATGTGTCCCTGATTTCCGGAAGCAATATTTACCGCGCGCTGAAAAAGAGAGGCCACGAGGCCATCCTGGTGGATCTGTACCTGGGCTATGAGGGCGCGCTGCCAGTCAACGAGGATCTTTTTAAGGCCGACGTGGAGTGGGATAAGGA
>CAKRTY010000114.1 GCA_934402125.1 uncultured Anaerosacchariphilus sp.
CCTGTGTGCTGGCCACGGTTGTGGGTATCCTGTGGATGTTTTTTCCCCAGGTAAAGCTGCCTGATTTTCTATATGATACCATTTATGGCTTTAATCAGTGCCTGACGCCCATGACCATGCTGACCATTGGCTTTATCATGGGTGAGACGGATATGAGACGGATTTTCTGTAAAGATCTGGGCGTGATTACAGTGCTGCGTCTGGGGATTCAGCCCTTGATCGTATTGGGTGTCTGTTATCTGCTTCATCTGGAGCCGTTGGTGGCCGAAGTCATCACCGTCCTGGTCTCCATGCCGGTAGCCAATACGACAGCCCTTCTGGCCTCCCAGCATGACTGCGACTATGGCTTTGCCAGCGGTCTGGTGGTCTTTACCACGCTGGTATCCATGGTGACGATCCCGGTTTACGGAATGCTGGTAGGTATTGTGTTTGCGTGATTTTTATGGTATTCTAACAAAGAGTGCGGGCACCTGACGGATAAGTGCCCGTTTTGTTGCGATACAAAGATACGAGAGGTGCTTTTATATGAAATGGAATAAATACACATTGAAGACCCGGACAGAGGCAGAGGATCTCATCAGCAGTATGATGCAGGATGTGGGAATCGAGGGAATTGAGATCGAGGACAAGGTTCCCCTGTCCCAGAGAGAAAAGGAGCAGATGTTCGTGGATATTCTGCCGGAAGGACCGGCGGACGACGGCGTGGCCTATATCAGCTTTTATCTGGAACCGGATGCGGATCAGGAGGAAATGCTGGAGCGGGTGCGCGAGGGCTTAAAAGAAATCGCGGGCTGGGGCGTGGAGATCGGGGAAGCTACGATTCAGGCCTCCGAGACCGAGGATAAGGACTGGATCAACAACTGGAAGGAATTCTTCCATCAGTTTTACGTGGACGATATCCTGATCAAGCCCTCCTGGGAAGAGGTGAAGCCGGAGGATCGGGAGAAGCTTCTGATTCAGATTGATCCGGGAACTGCTTTCGGAACCGGTATGCATGAGACGACACAGCTGTGTATCCGCCAGCTTCGCAAGTTTCTGACGCCGGAGACGGAGCTTCTGGACGTGGGAACCGGCAGCGGTATCCTGTCCATCATCAGCCTGAAGCTGGGAGCGAAGCACGCGGTAGGAACCGATCTGGATCCCTGCGCGGTAGAGGCTGTAAGGGAAAATATGGAAGTCAATGGAATCGATCCGGCTTCCTTTGAAATGATGATTGGCAATATCATCACAGAAAAAGAGATTCAGGATCGGGTTGGCTATGAATGCTATGATATCGTAGTGGCGAACATTCTGGCAGAGGTACTGGTGCCGCTGACGCCGGTGATTCTGTCCCAGTTAAAGCCGGGCGGCGTCTACATTACCTCCGGTATTATAGACGACAAGGAAGACTTGGTGGTGGAGACCGTGAAACAATGCGGCCTGACTGTATTGGAAGTTACCCATCAGGGCGAGTGGGTCAGCGTAACGGCCCGTAAGGAGCAGTAGGATGCATCGTTTTTTTGCAGAACCCGGCAATATCGGGGAAAAGGAAATCGTAATCACCGGCGCGGATGTGAATCATATCCGGAATGTCCTGCGTATGCGGACCGAGGAAGAGGTGCTGATTGCCGACGGGCAGGGCGCGGAGTACCGCTGCAAGCTTATCGAGCTTGGTGAAAATGAGGTGCGCGCCCAGATTCTCTGGAAGCTTGACGGCAATGCGGAGCTAGCCTCAGCCGTTACCCTGTTTCAGGGGCTTCCGAAAAGCGATAAGATGGATCTCATCGTCCAGAAATGCGTGGAGCTGGGAGTGGACCGGATTGTTCCGGTATCCACGAAGCGGGCTGTGGTGAAGCTGGACGCAAAAAAGGAGCAGACACGGCTGAAGCGCTGGAATACCATCTCGGAGAGCGCGGCCAAGCAGTCCGGCCGTGGCGTAATACCCGAGGTCAGCGGCGTCATGTCCTTTGGGAAGGCTCTGGAGGAGGCAAAGAAGCTGGATGTGCTTCTGATTCCCTATGAGCGGGCCGAACATATGGCTGAAACCAGACGGGTCATGGGTGAAATCAGGCCCGGCCAGTCCGTAGGTATTTTCATCGGTCCGGAGGGCGGCTTTGAAGAAAGCGAAGTAGAGGAAGCAGTGGCAGCAGGCGCACAGGCTATTACACTGGGCAGACGGATTCTGCGGACCGAGACGGCAGGGTTGGCAGTGATGGCTATGCTGGGATATCTGCTGGAGGAGTAAAAAAATGGAAATCTATTTAGACAATTCAGCCACCACTCGCTGCTTCCCGGAGGCAGCCAGGCTGATGTATCAGGTCATGACCGAGGACTACGGCAACCCGTCCTCCTTACATCAGAAGGGTGTGGACGCGGAGAAATACGTCCGTGAGGCGAAAGAAATCATTGCGAAGAATCTGAAGGTGGAGCCCAAGGAGATTTATTTTACCTCCGGCGGGACAGAGAGTGATAACCTGGCGCTCATGGGCGCGGCCCATGCCAATCAGCGGGCAGGAAAGCACCTGATTACCACCCGGATTGAGCATCCGGCTATTTTGAATACCATGAAGGAGCTGGAAAAGCAGGGCTTTCAGGTAACCTACCTGCCGGTGGACGGACAGGGACGGGTGCAGATCGCGGATCTGGAAGAGGCGCTGACGGACGAGACCATTCTGGTGTCTGTCATGTACGTAAACAATGAGATTGGCGCGGTACAGCCCGTCGAGGAGATAGGAAGACTTCTGAAAAACCGGGAGAAACCCGTTTTGTTCCATGTGGACGCGGTGCAGGGCTACGGAAAGTTCCGGATTCTGCCGAAAAAGCTGGGTATCGACATGCTGAGTGTCAGCGGTCATAAGATTCACGGGCCCAAGGGCATGGGAATTCTGTATGTAGACGAGCATGTGAAGATTCATCCGATTCTTTTCGGAGGCGGCCAGCAGAGAGATTTACGCTCCGGTACGGAAAATGTGCCGGGTATCGCAGGGCTGGGCGAGGCCGTAAAAGAGATTTATACAGATTTCGACGAGAAGATGGAGCGGCTGTATGGGCTCCGGGAATACTTTGTCGAAGAGATCGAAAAGATAGAGGGAACCACTGTAAACGGACCGAAGGGCAGAGAGGGCGCGCCCCATATTGTCAGCGTCAGCTTTGCGGGAGTACGAAGCGAGGTGCTGCTTCATTCTCTGGAGGATAAGGGCATTTATGTGTCCTCCGGATCTGCCTGCGCTTCCAATCACCCGGCGGTCAGTGAGACGCTGAAGGCAATTCATGTGAAGAAGGAACTTTTGGATTCCACGATCCGGTTCAGCTTCAGTGAATTTACGACAAAAGAGGAACTGGATATTACACTGGAGACGCTTAGGGAGCTTTTGCCCATGCTGCGTCGGTTTACCAGAAGATAGAAAAGGAGAACCATATGTTTTTTCATGCATTTTTGATAAAATACGGAGAAATCGGGATCAAGGGAAAGAACCGGTATCTCTTTGAGGACGCGCTGGTAGCGCAGATCCGCCATGCCCTGAAGCATGTGGAGGGCACGTTTAAAGTAACCAAGGATCAGGGACGTATCTATGTCCACACCGAGGGAGAATATGACTATGACGACGCGGTGGCAGCCATGCGCCGGGTATTCGGTATCGTAGGCATCTGTCCGGTGGTGATTCTGGAGGACGAAGGCTTTGAAAAGCTGGGCGACGATGTGGTGGCTTACTTAAAGGCCCGCTACGGTGAGCATTGTGAGAAAACCTTCAAGGTACAGGCACGCCGTGCTCGCAAGACTTACCCGAAGGCTTCCATGGAGATGAATGCGGAGCTGGGCGGCCGGATTCTGGACGCGTTTCCGGGTATGCGCGTAGATGTGCATGAGCCGGAGCTGATGATTCATGTGGAAGTGCGTGAGCACATTTATCTGTACTCTGACATTATCCCGGGTCCGGGCGGTATGCCCATCGGCACCAACGGAAAATCCATGCTGCTTTTATCCGGCGGTATTGACAGCCCGGTGGCAGGCTATATGATCGCCAAGCGCGGCGTCAAGATTGACGCGGTATACTTCCATGCGCCGCCCTACACCAGCGAGCGCGCAAAGCAGAAGGTGGTAGATCTGGCGGCGAAGGTGGCCCGTTACACCGGCCCCATTTACCTGTATGTGGTAAACTTTACGGAGATTCAGTTATATATCTATGAGAAATGCCCCCACGACGAGTTGACGATTATCATGCGTCGTTATATGATGCGGATCGCAGAGCGGATCGCGGAGAAGACCGGGTCTCTCGGCCTGATTACTGGCGAGAGTATCGGCCAGGTAGCCAGCCAGACCGTACACAGCCTGGCAGCCACCAACGAGGTCTGCACCATGCCGGTATTCCGTCCGCTGATTGCCTACGATAAGGAAGATATCGTAACGATTTCCAAGCAGATCGATACCTATGAGACGTCGATTCAGCCCTTTGAGGACTGCTGTACGATATTTGTTGCCAAGCATCCGGTGACCAAGCCGAACATCAATGTGATCAAGCGCTCCGAGCAGAAGCTGATGGAGCAGATCGACGAGATGGTAGACAAGGCTATTGAGACGGCAGAATTGATTGTGGTAGGGTAACGAAGCAAGCAGGATTCATAGAAAGAAGGTGTCGCGGATGACCGCAGAAGAGGTGATACAGGAGACCGCAAAGCTGTGTAGGAGTTTTCAGGCCCATAAAGTGATTCTATACGGTTCCAGGGCCAAACATACGGCGCGGGAGAGAAGCGACATAGATATCGCAGTGTCAGGAGTGAAGAATTTTGAACTGTTGGCAGAAAAAATAGAGGAGTTGCCGACCCTTTACAGTGTTGATTTGTTGAATCTGGATACCTGTAAAAATCAGTTGTTATTGGAGGATATCAGGCAATATGGACGAGAAATTTAAAAGACGGTTCACATCATTTTGTAATTCACTGGATGCGCTGGCGGAGGCAAAACAGAGGGATCTTTCCGATTCTTTTGTGTTAAGCGGTACCAGCGCCAAATTTAGTATTACCTTTGATTTGGCATGGAAAGTCATGAAGGATATCCTGGTGCAGTACTATGCGATTACCGGTTTTGTGGCAGGATCGCCGCGAGAGGTGCTTCGGGAGGCTTTCAAGGCGAATCTGATTTCTGATGACGCCTGGATGGAAATGCTGAAGGTGAGAAATGAGCTGACGCATGATTATGACTGCGAAATTGTGAAGGAACACTGTAGTACGATAGTGGAAACCTATATTGATTTGTTTTGCAAGTTTGAAGCTACCGTGAAAAAACTGCTGGAGAAATCCCGGTAACCCGATATACGGAAAGAAGCTGAGTGCGATCCCCAGGAGGGCTTTTCATGAAAAAAGAATCAGCCCGGCAGCGCCGGGCTGGTTTTATGTAGTGGAAATTTTTGTGAATTATTCCTCCACGATGTACGGCTTCAGAACATTCAGAATGGAATCCAGTTCGTCATCTGCATGGATGCTTAAATCGATGGGCTTGGAGAGATCCAAGCTGAAGATACCCATAATGGACTTGGCGTCGATGACGTAGCGTCCGGATACCAGATCGAAATCTACATCAAACTTTGTAATATCATTTACAAAGGATTTCACTTTCTCGATAGAATTCAGACAAATTTTGACTGTTTTCATGACATACCCTCCTGATCATAACTTCTATAG
>CAKRTY010000115.1 GCA_934402125.1 uncultured Anaerosacchariphilus sp.
ACGCGGTGCGACTGGTACTGGTGCACAATCACCCAAGCGGAGACGCTATGCCCAGTCCGGAGGATATCCGGATGACGCACCGGATTTATGAAGCGGGCGAAATGCTGGGAATCCAGCTTTTGGATCATATTATTATAGGTGATCACTGTTATAGCTCCTTTCGGGAGCGGGGAATACTATCAGAGAAATAAGAATCAGTTACAGGGAAAGAAAGAGAGGAAGAAACATGTCTGCACAGAGTTTTGGATGCGACTTTGGTACAAGCAGCATCAAAATTTACAGCAAGGAAAGCGATACCATTTTCAGTGAAAAGAATATGGTGGCCATTGAAGAAAGAAAGGGAATGATTGCGTACGGAGACGAGGCCTTTGAGATGCACGAGAAGGCGCCTTCCAATATCGAAGTGCTCTATCCCATGTCTTTCGGAACCGTAGCCAGCATTACCTATATGCAGGAATTCCTGAAGGCATTCCTGGAGACCCACACCAAGGGCACGGAATTCGTCGTAGCCCTGCCGACGGATGTGCAGGATCGTGTATTCAGCACACTGATTCAGGGTACAGGCCTCAAGTCCAAGAATATCCAGATGATTGACAAGCCGGTAGCGGCAGGCCTGGGTCTCGGCCTTGACGTAACCCAGTCTCAGGGCGTCATGATTGTAGATGTGGGAGCGGACACCACCGAGATTTCCATTCTGTCCCTGGGCGGCACCGTCACCAGTAAGCTTATCAAGAACGGCGGCAATAAAATTGACGAGGCCATTGCCAACGCCATCCGTCGGGAATACGGTTATTTTATCGGCAATAAGACAGCGGAGATCCTGAAAAATGAGCTGGGCTATCAGCCGGGCGACACCACAGCCAGAAGAGAAATCTGCGGACGGAATATGGCCCTCGGACTTCCGGCGCTCCTGGAGATTACCGCGGACTTTGTGGCCAATGCGATTTCCGAGAATCTGAAGTCCATCGTGGACGCCATCAAGGTGATTCTGGAGAGAACGCCGCCCGAGCTTGGCGTGGATATTATCCGCAACGGTATCTTCCTGACCGGAGGCGTGGCCAACTTAAAGGGACTGGATCAGCTGATCGCGGACGCTACCAATATCAAGGTAAATCTGGTTGATAAGCCGGAGGAGTGCGTGGCAAGAGGACTGGAGCGGGTAATCAAAGAGAAGGAATTCCGCAGTCTGACCTTTGTGACCAAAGAGCAGAATTACAATTAATGATCAGGTGAAATATGAAGAAAAAAAATCATTTTTCCGTGCCGCCCAGATACATATTCGCGGCACTGGCGATTCTCTGTATCGGAATGATGTATGCTTCCTATGCCACAGGCTTTGCGGGCAGGACCCTGGGCCGGCTCACCGGTTATGTCTTTGTTCCCTTTGAGCGGGGGATCAACAGTGTGGGCGGCTGGGCCAGGGACAAGGGCGACAGCCTGCAGGATCTGAAGGACGCCCAGGCGGAGAAGCAGGCCCTGCAGGAGCAGGTGGACGCTTTGACCCTGGAAAACAGCAGACTGACCCAGAACCAGTACCGGCTTCAGGAACTGGAGGATCTTTACAACCTGGATCAGACCTACGAGGAATTTCATAAGGTGGCGGCCAATATTATCGCCAGCGATTCCGGCAACTGGTTTAATACCTTTATCATTGATAAGGGAAGCAAGGACGGCCTGGCAGTGGATATGAATGTCATTGCCGGCAGCGGCCTGGCAGGTATCATCATCAAGGTGGGAGACAACTGGGCCCAGGTCCGTTCCATCATCGATGATATGAGCGAGGTCAGCGCCCAGGTGCTGTCTACCTCGGATCTCTGCTTTGTGAAGGGCGATCTGCAGCTGATGGAGTCGGGGCTGATTCAGCTGACCCAGCTGCGGGATACGGAAGGAAAGGCCAGCATCGGCGATACCATTGTGACCTCCCATGTGAGCGACAAATACCATGAGGGACTCCTGATTGGCTATATCAATGAGCTGAGTCTGGATTCCAACAATCTGACGCGTTCCGGAACCCTGACTCCGGCGGTGGATTTTGAGCATCTGCATTCGGTGCTTGTTATCACTGATCAGAAGCAGACGGTGGAAGAATAGAACAGGAGTGAAAAAGGATGAGACGTAAAGCAATAGAGGCGCTTCTGATTATCGTATGCTTTATCCTGCAGTGCACCGTGTTCCAGGCTCTGGCTCTGGCGGGAATTGTTCCGAATCTGCTTCTGATTGTGACCTCGTCCCTGGGCTTTATGCGGGGCGAAAAGGAGGGAATGGCCATAGGCTTTTTCTCTGGTCTTCTGATGGATATTTTCTTTGGCCAGCTGTTTGGCTTTTACAGCCTTCTGTACCTGTTCCTGGGCTATGGAAGCGGGCTGTTTCACCGTATGTTCTACGATGAGGATATTAAGCTTCCGATGATCTGGATCGCGCTTTCGGAGCTGGTCTACGGACTGAGCGTTTATTTCTTCCTGTTTCTGATGCGCAGTAAATTCCATTTCGGTTTTTATTTTACCAATATCATTCTTCCGGAGCTGGTGTATACCGTAGTGGTCACGATTCTTTTTTACCGTGTGATACGGTCCCTGAATCACTGGCTGGAGCAGAAGGAAAAAGAAGAGGGAGAGAGCAGGAAAATTTCTCCCGTGATACCTTACAACGATCAGGACGGGGCGGGGACAGACGGACAGTAAGACAGAGGAGCTAGAAAAAATTGTTGGACGAAATCAAAGAAGCCTTAAGCAATTTAATAAAATCCAGGACCTTCGTTCTCGGCGTGGTGTTCGTGGTGCTGTTTGGAATTCTGCTGCAGCGCGTTTTCTACCTGCAGATTGTAAAGGGCGGCGATTACCAGGAGTCCTTTTCCCTGAAAACCGAACGGGAGGTGTCGGTGGCCAGTACCAGGGGAAATATCTACGATCGAAACGGAGAGCTGCTTGCGTACAGCGAGCTGTCCTATTCGGTAACCATTCAGGATAACGGTACTTATGCCAGCAAAACCAAGAATCCCAAGCTCAACGATACCATCTACCGGCTGATTCAGCTGATTGAGAAGAACGGAGACAGCGTCGTCAGCGATCTGGGGATTGTATACAACAACGGACATTATGAATATTCTCTGGAAGGAAATCCCCTTCTCCGTTTAAAAGCGGACATATATGGCAAGAATAAGATCAGCGAGCTGACGCCGAAGCAGGAGCTCGCCACGGCGGACGAGCTGATGGCTTATCTGTGCGGAGAGAAGAAATACGATATCCGCAGCTCCTATACGGAGGAGGAACAGGAAAAATATGGAATCAGCACATCCGGTTATACGCCGGAGGAGCAGCTGAAGATAGCGACTATCCGGTTTGGTATTTCCGCCAATAACTACAAGCGGTACGTGGCGACAACCGTGGCCAGCGACGTCTCAGATGAGACGGTGGCGGCCGTTCTGGAGAATCAGAGCGAGCTGCAGGGCGCGGAAATCGAGGAGAGCAGCCGGAGAGTCTATCCGGACAGCGAATACTTTGCGCCGATTATCGGCTATATCGGCAAGGCCTCTCAGGAGGAACTGGAAAGCCTGCAGGAGAAGAATCCGGATTACGAGCTCAATGATATCATAGGAAAATCCGGTATCGAGCAGTATATGGAGACCGATCTCCAGGGAACCAAGGGCTATGAGCGGATGTATGTAGACAGCGTGGGACGGATTCTGGAGGTATCGGAGCAGAAAGACGCGGTTCCGGGCAATGACGTCTATCTGACCATTGACAAGGAACTGCAGATGGCCTGCTACAATATTCTGGAGCAGAAGCTGGCAGGTATCCTGATTTCCAAGATTCAGAACACCAAGGAGTATAATCCGGGGCCCAATGCCAGCGCGGCCAAGATTATGATTCCGATTTACGATGTATATTACGCGCTGATCAACAATTATATTATCGATACCACCCATTTTAACGCGGAGGACGCCACAGAGCTGGAGCAGAGTATCTACAGCCGGTTCCAGAGCAAGCTTGCAGGCACCGTGGACAGTCTGATTGCGGAGCTGAACAATGCGCAGGCCACGCCTTACCAGAATCTCTCCAAAGAGATGAAAAATTACATGAGCTATATTGTGGCAAATGTGCTGATGGGCGACCATCAGGTGCTGATGAAGGACGCGGTGGATACCTCAGACGCCACCTATATAGCGTGGACCACAGACGAAACCATCAGCCTGCGGGAATATCTGCAGTACGCGATTTCCAAAAACTGGATCGATGTAACGAAGATTTCCGGCGACAATCCTTACCTGGATTCCAGTGAGATTTACCAGTCGGTGCTGGACTATATCCGGGACAGTCTTCTGGAGGACGCGGAGTTTGGTAAGATGCTTTATAAATACATGCTGCTTAGCGACCAGGTATCCGGAAGGGAAATTTGTCTTTTATTATATGAGCAGAATGTGTTAGAATATGATGAGGATACGGTGTCAAAGCTGAAGTCCGGCGCTCTCAGTGCCTACAGCTTTATGCTGGACAAGATCCGGAATCTGGAGATTACCCCGGCGCAGCTTGCGCTGGAGCCTTGCAGCGGCGGCATCGTAATCGTGGATACGAATACCGGCAAGACGCTGGCCTGTGTGACCTATCCCAGCTACGATAACAACCGGCTGACCAATGTGATGGATTCCGATTATTACAATAGCTTGCGGAAGGATCTGTCTTCCCCCTTCGTCAACCGTGTGACCCAGGAAAACCTGGCTCCCGGTTCTACCTTTAAGCCGATTACGGCCATTGCGGGTTTGGAGGAAGGGGCGATTACGCCATCCACGACCATTTATGCGTCCGGCGTATTTACGGAGATTACACCGTCGCCGACCTGCTGGATCTTTAACCAGTATGGCGGTCATCACGGTGATGAGACAGTGACGACGGCGATCCGGGATTCCTGTAACTGCTTTTTCTATGAAGTGGGGTACCGTCTGGCAGGAGGACGTTCTGCCGGCGGCTATAATGTGGACAAGGGTCTTTCAATTCTGGAAAAATATGCCAGAATGTTTGGCCTGGGCGATAAATCCGGCCTGGAGCTTTCCGAGTATGAGCCGCGGATTTCCGATAAGGACGCGGTGCGTTCCGCCATCGGACAGGGTACCAACAGCTATTCCCTTTCCCATATCGCCCGCTACGTGGCGACTCTGGCCAACCGGGGAAGCTGCTATGACCTGACGCTTCTGGATAAGCTTACAGAGACGGACGGAACGCTGATTCAGGATTACGATCCGGTGCTGCACAATCAGGTAAAGATTGCGGACAGCAGCTGGAACGCGGTGCAGGAGGGTATGCGTCTGGTGGCAGAGAACACCAGCGCCCTGAAGTCCTTAAGCGCTCTGGGACTGAATGTGGCTGGAAAGACAGGTACGGCCCAGCAGAGCAAGAGCCATCCGAACCATGCGTTGTTCGTGGGTTTTGCGCCTTATGAGCAGCCGGAGATCGCGATTGCCGTTCGTATCGCGAACGGATATACCTCTGCAAACTGTGCGGAGGTGGCTTCCGATGTGTTTAAGTATTACTTTAACCTTACGGATGAGGAGGAGATCTTAAGCGGAACCGCCAGCGGCTCCAGCGGACAGACTATCGGTGATTAGGAGTGAAAGTGATGTCGAACCAGTCAGTTATCATCAAAAG